>CAMJQX010000041.1 GCA_946408145.1 uncultured Clostridia bacterium | reverse complement strand
AGCCCTTCGCGTCCTTGATGAAGCTTGCGATGATGAGGCAGATGACCGCCGCGATCGGGAAGGCCGCGATGATGGACACGGTCTGCAGATTGTTCATCGAGCCCTCGGAGAAGATGAGCGCGATCGGGAGCATGATCAGCAGCAGCGCCCAGAAGAACTTCATCCGGCCGCTGACCTCGGTGTCGTCCTCGAGCTTCTTGTAGCTGTAGGCGGAGGCCACGAGCGTGATGCTGTCGAAGGAGGTCGCGTAGAAGGCGATCATCGAGACGATGATCAGCACCAGCAGCAGCTGATAGGCCGGCAGCGTCTTCACGATGGCGATGATCGTCGTGTAGAGGCTGCCGCAGCTCTCGTAGAAGCCGACCGCATCGAACTTGCCCATGACCTGCAGGCCGAGGCCGTAGTTGCCGAGGATGATGAAGGAGATGAGCGTGCTGGAGACGCCGAAGAGATAGGCGCCGAGAATGACCTGCTTGACCGTGCGGCCGCGGCTGATGCTGCCCATGAAGAAGGGGGAGGCCACGCACCAGACCATCCAGTAGGCCCAGTAGAAGATCGTCCAGTTCTGCGGGAAGGAGGAAGTGCGCAGTGCGTCGGTCCAGGTGCTCAGGACGATGAAGTTCTGCACCATGTTGCCCAGCGCGGAAAAGCCGGTCTCGATGATGTAGCGGGCCTCGCCGCCGAAGAAGAGCACGAACAGCAGCACCGCGCCGTAGACGTACATGCAGAAGTTTGCCAGCCACGACACGCCCTTGATGCCGCGCATGACGCAGATCGTGTAGACCGTGCAGGTGATGACCAGGATCGCGATCGTGACGAATTTGGAGGGCTCGATGCCGAAGATGGTGCTCAGCGCCTCGCCCAGCAGCGGGGTCGCGATCGAGAAGGTGGTGGCGGTGCCCGCGATCAGCGCGATCACGGCCAGCACGTCGATGATCTTGCCGGGGAGCTTGTCCGTCTTGTCGCCGAGGATGGGGCGGCAGGCCTCGGAGTACTTCTGCTTGTGGCAGCCGCGCACGTGCAGCATGAAGCCGAAGCAGGCGGCGAGCGTCGCGTAGAAGCTCCAGGGGATGGGACCCCAGTGGTAGAGCGTGTAGGTCGAAGCCCAGTCCTGGATCGAGCCGAGATCGGCCACATGGGGCTCCTGCGCGTAGTAGATCCACTCGCAGAGGGAGTAGAACAGGATATCGGCCGCAAGGCCGCAGGTGAAGACCATGGCGCCCCAGGTGAAGAAGCTGTACTGCGGCTTCTCGCCGGGCTTGCCGAGCGTGATCCTGCCGATATCGGAGAAGGCGATCCAGAGCGAGACGGCGAGCACGCCCAGGCCCACGATCAGGTAGTAGGTGCCGAAGCTGTCGCCGAGGAAGCTGCGGATCGCGGACAGGGCGTCGGTGGAGCCGACGGGATTGACGATGAAAAAGACGCAGAGGATGAAGATGCAGATAAAGGGGATGATGGTGGTGGCCGGGTCCACATTGGACAGCAGGCCCTGTTTCTGTTTATTCATGTATATTCCCTCCCAAAGCTGTCCGGTAGCTCGCGTCGATCGCGGCGAGCTCCTCCAGACTGTCGATCTCGATCACGTCCTCACGCCGCATGGGGCGGACGCCGAGGCGGTATTCCTCCGGATAACAGAACATGGGCACGTCGTCCCAGTAGATCTGCCGGTTTTGCTTTTCTTCAAATTCAATTTCCAGATGGCGGCGCAGCCTGCGGCCGTCCTCCGCGCTCCAGCGGGAGATGCTGTAGAGCTGCCAGCCGCCGCGGCCGCCCGTGCGGCTGCAGGAGCGGACGACGCCGTCCTCCACCGTCATGAGCCATTCCGAGGTCTCCTCATCCGTCCAGATCGCGTTGTAGCCGGAGCGCTCGAAGTCCGGCGACAGGATCTCGGGATTGAAAATGATCTGGTCTGCGTCGAGGATGATGACGTCCTCCAGATGCTCCCGCGCGAGATACAGCGAGGAGATGTTGTTGCAGCGGTCAAAATACGGGTTTTCGATCAGCGTCAGACCGGGGTACTGCTCCGGCAGGGAGGCGAAGGCCTCCTTCAGCCAGCCGATGACGACGTATATCTCCGTGATGCCGTTCGCGTGCAGGGCGGCGATCACGCTGTCGATCATGCGCGTGCCGTTGACGGAGATCAGAGGCTTCGGCGTTGTGAGCGTGAGCGGGCGCATCCGCACACCGGCGCCCGCCGCGACGATAACGGCGCGTTTTACCTTATTCATCCAGCGCCTCCCGCACGAGCTTGTAGTAATCCTTGGCGTAGCGGTACTGCCGCAGGGCGTACTCGCCGAACTCGACGCCGAGGCTGCGCTTGTACTCGCACCAGTTGCTCCACAGCAGCCCGCAGGCCGCGATATAGCAGTAGATCTTGACGCGCGTCTCCTCGGGGCAGGCGCCCTCGAAGTAAATGTCGATCAGGCGGTCGGCCTGCGCGCGGTCGTAGAGCGAATAGATGCAGAACATCGCGATGTCCACGTGCGGGTCCTGCATGCCTGCGTATTCCCAGTCGGTCAGCTGCAGCTGCTCCCGCCCGTCGGGGCCGGTGCAGAACAGGAAATTGTCCGGCACGGCGTCGATGTGGGTCAGGCGGGCTTCCTCCGCGTGCGCCTCGATGTAGGGCCGCAGGGACAGCACCTGCTCCTTCGTGCGCGCGTAGTCCTTGTACACGGAGGGCAGACCGTTCCAGAGCTTCTCATAAAATTCGATGTTTCCGAAGATGTCGAAGCTGTGCGGTACCCGCAGGCGCATTCCGTGGAAGGCGCGCAGCTTTGCCATGCAGCGCCTGAGATCCTCTTCACTCCCGGGATCGCAGGTGCGCACACCCTCCAGATAGCGGGTGATCTTGTAGCCGTTGTCGGGGTTGATGTAGACCGGGTCGTCGCAGAGGCCGAGGCCGCGGATGGTCTCGAAGACCTCCGCCTCCTGGCGGCGGTTGATGAGCATGTTGGTGCCCTCGCCGGGAATGCGCATGATGTACTTCCGCCCCCGGCAGCTGAAGCAGAAGGAGCGGTTGGTCATGCCCTTTTTGAGCACCGCGATCTCGGTGACCTCCTCCGGCGCCGCGTGCAGCACCTCGGCGATCACGGAGATCACGTCGGAGTGCAGGTGGGCCGAGCCGCTGTCCAGCTCGCGCAGCTGTTCGAAGGTGTTGATGTTCACGGCGTCGTCCGGCCCCAGCACGCGGGCGGGGACGAACATCCGGTCGCCCTCGCGGAGGGTGGATTCCCAGAGCGAGTCGTCATATTTGCGGCCGCGGTTCATCAGCACCAGCTTTCCGCGCACGATCACAGCCTGCTCCTCGCAGAGATAGGCCGCGCCGATCACGGCGTTGCCGGGCTCGCCTTCGGGGACGTAGACCAGCTCCTGCTTGCGGTTGACGCGCAGCTCGCTCTCCGCGTCCCGCAGCGAGGAGACCATGAACCAGGAGTAGAGCTCCTCCCGGCGGAAGGGGTTTTCCCGGAACCAGAGGTCGCCGGGGATCACGTAGCTGTTGGAGACGCGGTCGGCCGCCAGGGCCAGCGAGTGGAGGTTGTTGCGCCCGGCGTACTCGCTGTTGACGATCAGCTCCACGTCGAACTCGTCGATCAGGTATTCGAAGCGCTCCATCATGAAGCCCACGACCACGCAGATCTCCCGCACGCCGACCTCGTGCAGCTGGCGGATCAGCCGCTCGATCAGCACCTCGCCCTTGATCTCGAGCAGGGCCTTGGGCGTCTCCATGCCGATGGGGGCCATGCGCAGCCCGGCGCCCGCGGCGAGGATGACCGCGCTGCGCGGGGAGGCGGCGCGGAAGGCGGCCTCGGCCTTCGCGGTGGGGCGCTGCCGGGCGTCGAGATAGCCCTCGTCCCGCAGGGCGCGGAGCGAGCGGTTGACGATGCCGACCGAGTAGCCCGCCGCGGCGGCCAGCTCCCGCTGGCTCGCGTAGGTGCTTCGATGGAGGAGGCAGAGGATATCGGCTTCCTGTCTGTTCATATCTTCTCTCCTTGCGAGGTTTCACGAATGGTTGTATTTGAAAGATTCACGAATTAGCGATCTATATCATTTCATGAACAATGCTACTATAGCACCTTCTCCCGCATTTGGCAAGAGGGAAATGTATTTTCTTTTTTAGTGCAGGGGCGGCTGTCGGCGGAAGAAAGCATACAAAAAGTGCGCAGCCGTTTTGCTGCGCACTTTCTGCTGATACCCTTTACCACCCGAAGACCCAGAGGTGGGTCACACCGAAGGCCTCGCGGATGAAATAGTTGAGCATGACGAAGAAGTAGCCCCAGGGGGCGGCCACGCCGGCCGGATCGGCGATCCCCAGCTTCTCGGCCATGCACTTGGCGCGGTAGAGGTGGTAGGCGCTCGACACGATCGCGACATTCCCGGAGGGCTCGTCGCCCCGGCTGCGGATGATGTCGAAGCTGAATTCCAGATTCTCCCGCGTGGAGGTCGCGCGGTCCTCGATCAGCACGCGCTCGGGAGCGACGCCGCGGGCGACCAGCCAGTCGAACATGGCCTGCCCCTCGGTCACGGTCTCGCCCGGCCCCATGCCGCCGGAGACGACGGCCACGCTGTCGGGATAACGGTTGAGATAGTCCAGCGCGCCCTCGAGCCGCCGCACCAGCGTCAGCGAGGGCCGATCGCCGTAGACCGCGGCGCCGAGCACGACCAGATAGGGCCGCTCCGGCTCCTTGTCGGTGCGGGCGTTCTTGATGATCGGGATCTCGACGATGCAGAAATACACGAGCCCCAGGCACACGAGCGCGACGATGATCTTCCACAGCAGCGGCGGCACGAAGCGGTGCAGCACGATGAGCACCGCGACGAAGAGCAGCGTGTAACCCCAGTATGCGTAGCCGCGCAGCGCAAAGCGCAGGAAAAAGCCGACGGCGGCCAGCGCGGCGGAGACGATGGCCCAGAGGCCGTTTTTGTTCTTGTTCATCAGGAATTGAGTTCCTCCCATTTGTCATAAAGCGCCAGCAGCTCCTCATTGAGCGCATCCTTCTGCGCGTCGAGCTCCATGAGCTTCTGGTAATCGCTGGCGTTGGCGTCGGATTCGGCGTCGAGCTGCCGCAGCTTCTCCTCCAGCCGGGCGATCTCGCGCTCTGTCTTGGCGATCAGCTTGTCGGCGTTGGGGACGCGGGGCTTTTTCTCTTCCTTCGGCTTCTGCGGCTTGGGCGACGCCTGCTGGAAGACCGCCTGCCGCTCCTTCCACGCGCAGTATTCGCGCCAGCCGCCGCGAAAATCGGTGATTTCGCCGTCTTCGAGAGCCCAGATGCGGTCGGCGAACTTCTCGATGAACCAGCGGTCGTGGCTGACGAAGAGCAGGGTCTGCTCATAGTCGGACAGCGCGTCCTCCATCCACTCGCGGCTGGCGATGTCGAGATGGTTGGTCGGCTCGTCGAGGATCAGCAGATTGATGTCCCCGCCCATGAGCATGCAGAGCTTGAGACGGCTGCGCTCGCCGCCGGAGAGCGTGCCCACGGGCTTGAACACGTCCTCACCGCGAAAGCCGAAAGCGGCCAGACGGTCGCGCGCCTCCTGCGGCTGGCAGCGGCAGTCGTAGAGCATGGTGTCCAGCGCCGAGCGCTCGTCCACCGTAAACCGTACGATCTGCGGCAGGTAGGCCTTGCGGATCGAGGGGCCGAGATACAGATAGCCGGTGTCGGGCGTCTCCTCCGACATGATCAGCTTGACCAGCGTGGATTTGCCGGTGCCGTTGTCGCCCACGATGGCGATATGCTCCCCGCCGGTGACGGTCAGGGAGAGCTCGGAGAAGAGCCGTTTCTCGCCGAAGGACTTGGAGAGCCCTTCGATCACCAGCGCCTCGTCGCCGTTGAATTCGCGCTGCTTGAACTTGACGCTGAGCTTTTTCTGCTCGCTGGGCTTTTCGCTCCGTGAGAGCCTTTCGATGCGCTTTTCCATGGAGAAGGCGCGCTTGTGGAGCTTGTCGTTGCCCATGAAGGCCCAGAGGTGCATCTGCTCGGCCGCGCGCTGCAGCTGCTCGATCTTGGCCTGGTCCTTCTCATACTGCTTGAGCTTCTCCTCGAAGCGGCGCTGCCGCTCCTCGACATAGAAGCTGTAGTTGCCGGAGTAGAATTCGGCCCTGCCGTCGGCGATCTCCACGCAGCGCTGCACCACCTTGTCGAGGAACCAGCGGTCGTGGCTGATGGCCAGCACCGTGCCCCTGAAATGCAGCAGATAGTCCTCCAGCCACTCGGTGGCCCGCAGGTCGAGGTGGTTGGTGGGCTCGTCGAGCAGGAGGATGTCGGTGTCCTCCAGAATGAGGCGGGCGAGGTTCACCCGCGTTTTTTCGCCGCCGGAGAGGGAGTCGAAGAGCTGCTCGCGCTGGCGCAGGGGGATCTGCAGGCCGTTGGCGACGCGGCTGCGGTCGCTCTCCATGGTGTAGCCGCCCAGGCGCTGGAATTCGGCGCTCAGCCGGTCGTATTCCTGCAGCAGCGCCGGCGAGGCGTCGCGCTCCATCTGCAGCGCAAGCTCCTCCATGCGGCCCTGCATGTCATACAGCCGCCGGTGCGCCTGCCGCAGCACGTCTTCGACCGTCCAGCCCTCGGGGTAGACCGGGATCTGGGAGATCAGGCCGATGCGCTTGCCCGGCGCGGTACTGACCTGCCCCTCGTCATAGTCGAGCTCATGGACCAGGATGCGAAAGAGCGTGGTCTTGCCGCAGCCGTTGGGGCCGAGGATGCCCACACGCTCACCGGGGTTGACGGTGAAGCTCAGCCCGTCGAGCACGTTTTTCCCGATCTCGAAGGATTTGACGAGGGAAGTAACACTGATGTCTGCCATAATACTCTTCCTGACAGGGAGACCCTGTTCCGAAAACTGATAATACTACTCTATCTGCATGCAGTGCTTCAGCACACGGTAGGCGATCGGGGAGGCGACGGAGAGACCGCCGCCGCCGTTCTCCACGAGCACGACGAAGGCGTAGGGGTGCTCCTCGTCGTCGAGGAAGCCGACGAACCAGGCGTGGCTCGTGAGATCGCCGCCGAGCTCGGCGGTGCCCGTCTTGGCGCAGAGCTTGAGCCCGGTGAAGCGGAAATCGCCGTCGTAGGCGTAGCTGACGTTGTAGGCCATCATCTGCTTGAGCTTGTCCGCGGTCTCGGCGGACATGAAGCGGGATTTGACCGGAGGCTTGCCGCCCTGGATCATGGTCGGCTCCACGAGGACGCCGTTGTTGGCGATGGCGGAGACGAAGCGCAGCATGGCGTAGGGGTTGACGAGGTCGGTGGACTGGCCGATGCCCGACCAGCCCAGCTCCGGGTCGCCCACGAAATCCAGCGGATAGCTGCCGGCGGCGGTGGGGATGTCGTCGAGCCGATGGGGGTCGAGGAAGCCGTAGCCGCGCACATATTTGACCATGTTGTCCTGGCCCACGAGCGTGGCGATCTTGGAGAAGGCGACGTTGCAGGAGTTGGCCAGCGCCTGCTCGAAGGTCTGGGTGTAATGCTCGCCCGAGCAGTTGATCTCCACTCCGGCGATGTTCCCCTTGCCCTCGCAGTAGAAGCGGCGGTCCTCGATATTGGGGACGGTCTCGATCGCGGCGGCGGCCGTCACGAGCTTGAAGATCGAGCCGGGGACAAAGACGGAGGACAGGGCGCGGTTGATGAAGGCGCCCTCTCCCGGCACGGCGTTCGGGTCGGCCGGGTCGATCGCGGGCGTGGAGACCATGCACACGAGCTCGCCGGTCTTGTAATTGACAACAAGGACGCAGCCCTTCTGCCCGTTGAGTCCGGCATAGGCGGTGTTGTTGAGACCCGCGTCGATGTAGAGCCGCGTCGTGGCGGCGGTTGAGCGGGTCGTGCCGGTCAGGAGGCTGAAGCCCTGCATCTTGTTCCAGTAGGTCGAGAGGATGCCGGTGCTCGTGCGGCCCCAGTAGTCGCCGGTCACGTGGTAGTTGGCCGTGCGGGTCAGCGCGTCGGCGGCATAGAGGTTCTCGTCGGCCGAGAAGGACGCCAGCACGACGCCGTTGCGGTCGAGCAGCTCGCCGGAGGAGCCGGAGTTGAGGCGGTTAAAGTACAGCGCCCAGTCGGCGCCGTGGTCGATGTAGCGCAGCACGTAGACGGTCAGGCCGACGATGACGAGCGCAGCCAGCAGCAGGACAGAGACGGCCCGGCGTGTGATCTTTTTCATCCCTCGTCCGCCTCCTCTTCCTCCGGATCGTCCTCGGGCGGCGGGGCGTTGCGGATCCGCTCGCCCGGACGTACGGCAAAGCTGGCCTCGCGCCGGTTGTCGGCGCCCTTGATGAAGGCCATCATCATCCAGCAGCTCAAAAGCGAGGAGCCGCCGCGGGAGACGAAGGGGAAGGTCACGCCGGTGAAGGGCAGAATGTCCAGCGAGCCGAAGACGTTGAGCGCGAGCTGCGTGAGCATCATGCTCGTCGCCGCGCAGGCGGCGATGCTGTAATAGGCCGAGCGGCCGAAGCGGGCGCTGCGCACGGCGAAGAAGGCCAGCGTCAGTACCGCCAGGCACATGCAGAGTGCGATGATCAGCCCCTGCTCCTCGCAGATGACGGCAAAGACCATGTCGGTATTGCCCGCAACGATGTCCTTGAGCCAGCCGGCGCCCGCGCCCTTGCCGAAGAGACCGCCCGCGGCGGCCGCGGACATGGCGCGCACCTGCTGATAGCCCTTGTCGTACACATCCTCCCACACATGGCCCCAGATGGCAAAGCGCTTGCCGATATAGGGCCGGGCCGTGACCGCGAGCAGACCCGCGATCACCGCGCCGGAGACAGACAGGATCACCGTGGCGATGGAGCCGGAGCGCAGGAAGGAGATGACCAGAAAGCAGACGAAGAACACGAGCGCCGTGCCGAAGTCCCCGATCAGGGCCAGGGCCAGCACGCACATCGCCGAGAAGGCGACGAAGGAGTACAGGTTCCGCTCGCGGAACAGATGCTCCAGCGTCGCGGCGCCCACGTATACGTAGGCCACCTTCACCAGCTCCGAGGGCTGGAAGGAGTAGCCGCCGATGATGAGCCAGTTGCGCGCGCCGAGGATCACGTCGGAGAACACGGCGTTGACCGCAAGCAGGCCGAGCGCCGCCGCGGCAACGGGCAGGCGCATCGAGGCGGTGAGGTGCAGGCTGCGCAGCCAGCTCCCGCAGCCGATGAAGAGGACGACGGCGACGACTGTCAGCAGGATCTGCTTGTCCATGTCGCCGGGCGTCGAGGAGGCGGCCACGGACATGCCGAGGCTCGACAGATAGAAGGCGAGCGTCTCGACCTCAAAGCCGCTGCGGCCGATGACGCGCATACCGTTGTAGCAGGTCCACTGCATGACGATCAGCACCACGAAACCGATGGCGATGCCGGTCATGTGCTCGGGCTTGGAGAAGATCGCGTGCTGCATCAGCAGGAAGAGCTGGAACAGCGTCAGCTCAAGCAGCGTCACGGCGGGGGAGACACCCAGACCGGGCACGGAGCGCTTTTCCTCCAGCTTTTCCCGCTTTTCCGGGCTGATCTCCTGAAAGCGCACGCACACGCCGCCGAGATTGATCACATCCCTGTCGTTGACGCGCAGGCCATGCTCGCCCACGCGCGTGCCGTTGACCCAGACGCCGCTGCGGGCGAAGATATCGTATATCTGCCAGATGCCGCGGTCGTTTCTCGTCAGGACCGCGTGCGTCCGGCTGACGCCCTTTTTGTCGATGCGCACGTCCGAGCTGCGGGCGCGGCCGAGGATGTTCTCCCAGTGGTTGACTGGGATACGGCCTTCGTTCGTGCGGATGTAAGCCCAGGTCTCCGGCTCGTACTGCTCGCGCAGCATGGAGCGGATACAGCGGATGATGATCGCAAGGCTCAGCAGGATCAGCGCATACTTCGATCCCTTGAGCATATACTCCAGAAAAAGCTGCGCAGCGGACATGCCGTATCCCTCCTTCCTGCGCGATCGCGCAAACATACAACCTACAGTATACCACAAAACGGCAGAGATGACAACATCGAGGAGGCCGGGTTTGACAGAACGGAGAATATGAGTATAATAAATAAATGACCAAGCAGTACCCCAAGCAAAAAACCGAAAGGATAGTCAACTGATATGAGCGAATGCACACACGACTGCTCCAGCTGCGGGGAAAACTGCCCCTCCCGCAGCGAGCCCCAGAGCTTTCTCAAAGCTTTGAACCCGTATTCCAGCGTCAAGAAGGTCGTCGCCGTCGTCTCCGGCAAGGGCGGCGTCGGCAAGTCCCTGGTGACGAGCCTGCTCGCCTCCGAGATGCAGCGCCGCGGCTACCGCTGCGCTGTGCTGGACGCGGACATCACCGGCCCCTCCATCCCGAAGTCCTTCGGCATCCGCCAGCATGCTGCGGGCACCGATGAGTTTCTGATCCCCGTGACCACCCACAGCGGCCTGCAGATCATGTCCATCAACCTGATCCTCGAAAACGAGACCGAGCCCGTGGTCTGGCGCGGCCCCGTCATTGCAGGCGCGGTCACCCAGTTCTGGACGGACGTGCTGTGGCAGGATGTGGACTACATGTTCGTCGATCTGCCTCCCGGCACCGGCGACGTGCCGCTGACCGTGTTCCAGTCCCTGCCCATCGACGGCGTCGTGATCGTCACCACGCCCCAGGACCTGGTGAGCATGATCGTGTCCAAGGCCGTGAACATGGCGGGCATGATGAACGTGCCCGTGCT
>CAMJQX010000040.1 GCA_946408145.1 uncultured Clostridia bacterium | reverse complement strand
GGCAGGTGGGTCGCCTAAGTTCTGTTTCGCTGCTTCCAACGTCCGACTGGAGTCGGGAGGCCTGCAATCCGCAGATTCAAATCGGCATCCCTTATGAGAGATGTGGGTTTAATGGGCCGCTGCGCCGCGAAGGGCAACCACGCACACCGCAGAACACTGTTTTTCTTCTCTGCCGACAGTATATGCTGCCGGCGCTTTTTTATACTATTCTCTGATAGAAAGGTTGAATCAGATTTGCGAGGTGGATTTGTGTCAGGCGAGGCGCTTCCCGCGGAGCATAATGGAGATATATGGTCAAGGGAAGCAACGAAGCATGGCGCAAATCCAGCCGCAAAGAATTCAAGATTTCTATTTGAGGATAGTATTATTCCTCTTCGTCCTCGTCGTCGAAGAGCAGCACCATGAAGTGCTCGTACACGTCCTGAAGCTCATCCTCGTCGTCGATGGATTCAAAGAGCTCGTCCCCGTTCTCGTCGAGAACGGAGCGCAGGATGATGATGCCGTAGTCGGGATCATCCTCATCCATGTTGGCGGGAAGGAAGGCCAGATAGGTCTCCCCCTTATAATCCATGGTGTCAAGCACCTCAAGTTCAAACTCCTGGCCGTCATCATCCACGATGGTGATGAAGTCGCTGCCGAATTCCTCGCTCATAGTCGAAACCTCCTCTTTGGGCTGCTTCTATTGTACCCTATGGGCAGTGAGAAATCAAGCTCAAACTGGCTTCAAAGCGCTTTCATTTTCTGAATCTTCCCCTGCCTTCGGCGTCAGGAACCCAGGTCCTCGAGCAGCGTCAGCAGCTCCTGCCGGGACAGCACGGGGATGCCCGCCTTCACCATGGCCCGGTCCGCCGCGCGCAGGCAGCAGAGCTCGATCTCCGTCACGTCCAGGGGTTTTCGCGCCCGCTCCGTCTCGTAGACCGCCACCCGTCCCTCGCTCTCGCGCAGATAATACATGGCGCTCTCCGCGCGGGCGGCGTAGGCGTCATAGATCTCGTGCGGCAGATGCGCGTCCTCCCGCGGACGCAGCCCCCGCCAGGCTTCGGCCCCGGTGAAGGCCGCCGCGGCCGCCAGCACCATCAGCAGCGCGATGCGCAGTCTCAATCCCATTTCGATACCCCTCCTCTTTTTCCGGATCCTGTGATATTTTCCCTGTTTTTTGGGAAAATATTCTGGAGGCGGGCGGCGCCTGTTTCCCCGCAAATATTAAACTTTCTGAAATTTACCAAAATCTGCTCCCCAGGTTTGACATTGTGTGGTATACTGTTTCTGCTTTCTCTTCCGCGTATTCGCCGCCGCGCTCCGCAGCGGCTTCCCATAATGATTCTCATCAAGCAAAGGAGGTGCTGAACGCCGCATGAGTGGATCCCAGAACAAAAACAGCCGGACGCCGAAGGGCCTGCTGATGGCGTTCAAGGCCGCCGGCTTCACCGTGGACGCCGCTTCGTCCGTCGTCAGCACGGTCTTCAAGGTCTTCGGCTCGATCCTGCTGATCCTGCTGATCGCCGGGCTTCTCTTCACCTGCATCTTCGCCTACTACGTCAAAAACTTCCTGACGCAGAACATGGATCTGTCGCTGGAGGACTATCAGCTCTCCGAGTCGAGCACGATCTGGTACCAGAACTCCGCCGGAGAATGGCAGCAGCTCAAGACGCTGGTGGGCAATTACAAGCGTATCTGGGTGGATATCGAGGATATCCCCGAGCATATGCAGCACGCGCTGGTCGCCATCGAGGACAAGCGCTTCTATGAGCACAAGGGCGTGGACTGGTACCGCACCTCCGGCGCCTTTGTGGAGATGTTCGCGCGCATGGAGACCGGCTCCGGCGGCTCGACCATCACCCAGCAGCTCATCAAGAACCTCACCGGCAAGGACGAGGTCACCATCCAGCGCAAGCTCGGCGAGATCTTCGGCGCGCTGGAGCTGGAGAAGAAGTACAACAAGCAGGAGATCATCGAGTGGTATCTCAACGCGGTGTACTTCGGCGAGGGCTGCTACGGCGTGCAGGCCGCGGCCCGGACCTACTTCGGCAAGGACGTGTCCGAGCTGTCGCTGGCCGAGTCCGCCGCCATCGTGGGCATCACCAACAAGCCCACCTATTACGACCCCTTCTTCAATGAGGACAACAACAAGCAGAGGCAGGAGGTCATCCTGCGCGAGATGTACGAGCAGGGCTACATCGACTACCAGACCTGGCAGGACGCGGTGGCCGAGGAGCTCGTCTTCACCTACACGCCGGGTCAGCAGAACGCCTCGCAGGTCTATTCCTACTATGAGGAGGTCGTGATCTACGACGTGATCCGCGATCTGATGGAGGCCAAGGGCATCAGCCGTCAGGCCGCCCGCACCCTGCTCTTCAACGGCGGCTATCAGATCTACTGCTGCCAGGACGCGAACATCCAGGCCATCGCGGACGGCATCTATCAGGATACCTCGAATCTCCCCCGCACCGGCAGCGCCCAGCAGCTGCAGAGCGCCATCGTCGTCATGAACCCCTACGACGGGCGCATCCTCGCGCTGGAGGGCGGCGTCGGGCAGAAGACCCGCAGCTTCGAGCTCAACCGCGCGGTGCCCGTGTCGGTGGACGGCTTTGCCTACGGCGGCGCCACCCGCTCGCCCGGCTCGTCCATCAAGCCGCTGGCCTCCTACGCTCCGGCCATCAACGAAGGTCTCATCACGCCGGACACCACCGTCAACGACTCGCCCTATATCCACCTCAACGGCACGGACTGGTATCCGCACAACGACAGCTACGAGAACTACGGCATGGTCACGATCTACACGGCCCTCAAATGGTCGCTCAACACCGTGGCCGCCCAGATCATCGACAAGCTGACGCCGCAGACCGCATACAATTATCTGACCGAGCGCCTCGGCTTCACGAGCCTGGTGCCGGATGACGCCTCCTACTCCCCCATGGCGCTGGGCCAGCTCACAAACGGCGTCTCGGTGCGCGAGATGGCGGCGGCCTACTGCGCGCTCGTCAACGACGGCGTCTTCACCTACAGCCGCACCTATACCATGGTGACGGACTCCAAGGGCAACGTCGTGCTCAACAATGAGCCGAAGACCATCACCGCCTTCGCTCCCAACACCGCCTACTGCATGACCTGGATGATGAAAAAGGGCGTCGAAGAGGGCACCGGCCAGGAGGCGCGGCTCTACAGCATGCCGGTTGCCGGCAAAACCGGCACCTCCGGCGATTACAAGGACCGCTGGTTCGCCGGCTGCACGCCCTACTATGTCGCCGTGGTCTGGACAGGCTTCGACACGCCCGAGCGCATCAACCTCGGCGGCAACCCGGCGGCGCAGCTCTGGCGCAAGGTCATGGCGCCCGTGCATGAGGGCCTGGAGTGGAAGGACTTCACCTATCCCTACCTGCAGCCCGACACCGGGATCTTCAGCACCGTCGAGAACGAGTATTATAACTCCGGCACCGGCGACAACACCAGCATCATCATCGACCAGAACGGCAACACCATCACCGTCAATCCCGGCAGCACCCAGAACCAAACGGACAACGGCGGCATCACCATCGATCAGGGCGGCGGCAACCCCGGCGGCGGCAATCAGATCACCATCCCCGACACGCCGGATTACGGCATCGGCGGCGACAACGGGGACGGCAGCGCGGCCATCATCTTCGGCTGATACCCCAATTTGTAACAATTTCGGTCTCACAATGCCCCGGGATCGGAGCATTGTGAGACCGTATCCTTCCCGCGGCCGGAGAAAAATCTTAATTTTTCGCGTTTTTCCCCTGAAAAAACCACTTTTCCCAAGCTTTTCCTGTTGACAAAACTAATTCATTGTGTTACATTTTGATTACAAAACTGGAGGTGTTCCTTTTGGCAGCATTGGAGTATAAGGGTCATCCTCTCCAAAGGAAAGACAACATCATTTATTACGGCAGCTTCGCGGACAAGTACATCATCATGATGCAGATCCTTGAGAGCAAGAAACAGGGCGATCTGGACATGGCCACCAAGGTCTCGATCCAGCTCCAGCTGACCGATCCCACGATCAAGTCGCGGGACCGCATCGTCAAAAAGAGCGAAAAAGACAGCCTGTACGCCGCAATGGATGTTGCCGCGGTGTGGCTTGAGCGCGCACTGTCCTCCAGATAACACCGGGTTCCATCGACGGGAAGTTCTTCTCTTCGAGGGATCGGGGCGGTTTTTCCCGCGCGGCGCCGTCCCCCGGCCAGGAAAGAAGGATCTGTTTCATGCGCAAACACTTTATACGGAGCTTTGTCGCCCTGCTGATGATCTTCACGCTGCTCCTGGGCACGACCGCCTTCGCCGAGAGCGCGACGGTCGTCGGCAGCGCGGTGAATCTGCGCTCCGGCCCCGGCACCAACTATCAGGTGCTCGACACGCTGATCGCCGGAACGGTCGTCGAGGTGACGGATCGCTCCAACAGCGGCTGGTACGCGGTGAGCTACCGCGGCCAGAGCGGCTACATGTCCTCCGGCTTTCTGAGCCTCGCGGCGGACGCCTCTCAGGCGGCGGTCGTCACGAGCGCCGCGGCCGCCCCCTCCTATGACGAGGGCAGCGGCGTCATCGTGATGGACGGCTTCTCCAGCTATGGCGGCAGCTCCTCCCCCTCCGCGACCATCGTCGTCGAAAGCGGCAGCGCCTCCGCGCCCGCCTCTGCCCAGGCGGCCCCCGCCGCTCCCGCTGCGCCCTCCTATTCGAGCTACAGCGCCGGCAGCAGCAGCGAGGGCAGCGCCGTCATCATCCTCTCCGACGGCAGCACGGTCAACGTGCCCTCCGCCAACGCGGCCCCCGCCGCCACGGTCTCCGCCGACACCAGCAAGGTCGGCCGTCAGGGCACGATCAACGCGGACTATGTCTGCCTGCGCAGCGGCCCGTCCAGCCAGTACAGCATCCTGGGCAAGTACAACAAGGGCAAGGAGCTGACCATCGCCGGCCCCGCCGAGGGCAGCTGGACCCCCTGCACGGTCGACAACAAGAGCGGCTACATCTACACCCAGTACATCACGCTGCGTGAGACCTACAGCACTGCCGTCGCCTCTCAGGGCACGGTCAGCGGCAACCTGTACAGCACCGTCTACGTCAGCACGCCGAGTCCGAGCGCCGGCACGGCCGCCGCGTCTTCGGAGTCCAAGCCCAGCGGCAACGCCTATATCACCGGCAACAACGTCCGCTTCCGCTCCGGCCCCTCGATGAGCTCTTCGATCCTCGGCGAGTTCTTCTACGGCAACAGCGTGACCATCACCGGCACCTCCGGCGACTGGACGGCCGTGAGCTACAACGGGAAGGACGGCTACGTCTACAGCAAGTACGTCTGCCCCGGCAGCTATCAGGCCAGCGCCCCTGTGGTCAACACCATCAAGACCGTCTCCACCGGCAGCACCGGCACCACGACGACGGCTTCCTCCTCCGGCAGCGCGCTCGGCCAGCAGATCGCGAATTTCGCCCTGCAGTACGTCGGCTATCCCTACAGCTGGGGCGGCAAGTCCCCGGAGACCGGCTTTGACTGCTCCGGCTTCGTGTATTACGTGTACAGCCAGTTCGGCTACACGCTCAACCGCGTGGCCTGCGACCAGGCCCAGAACGGCGTGCATGTCGATCCGAACGATCTGCAGCCCGGCGACGTGCTCTGCTTCTACTCCAACGACAACTACTACATCGGCCACACCGGCATCTACATCGGCAACAACAAGTTTGTCCACGCCTCCACCTCGACCACGGGCGTCATCATCACCGAGCTCGGCGGGTACTACTTCACCCGCGGCTACGAAGCCCGCCGCATCGTGTAAGGCAGATTCATAAAAACGATCGCTCCCCCGACAACAGTCGGGGGAGTTCAAGCTGTCGACAAAGTGTCGACAGCTTGAAAAGCAAAAACAGGAACATTCGAAAATGTTCCTGTTTTTGCATAGATTGAACTGCGAGAGGGAATAACCAATCCCCTCTCGCGCTCTCCCCATGCGTATCTATTCTGGTCGCGTTGGATTTTTCTTCAGTCTGCGCTCCCCCGATTGTCGTCGGGGGAGCTGTTTGTTTGATATGAGTTTGCCGGCGCCTGTGCGCTCAGCGGGGCCGCCATCCGGGCGGAGGCGGCGGGGGCGGGGGCGGCGGCGCGCCGGGTCTGTCCCGGTCAGGAGGCGGCGGCGCAGGCGGTCGGCAGGGTCTGCCGTGTCCGTGGCCGCCGCAGGGCCTGGGCGGTCTGTCCGGCCAGCCCGGCCAGACCGGCTGCCATAGCGGCCGCGGCCGCGGTCTGCGAAAAGGATCCATGCTTTTCCTCCGTGAGGGAGCTCCCTCGGACCATCCTATGCGCGAAAACGAAAAGCTGCCCGTCAGGGCAGCTTTTCGTTCAGCTTTTTATAGATGCGCGCGACGAACCAGGGCTCGGTGGAGGCCTCCAGCGCGCCGTCGAGCGTGAACCAGCGCACGCCGCTGTTCTCCGCCTCGCAGATCCGCAGGGCCTCGTGCTCGTCGGCCTCCAGCAGGTAGGTCACGTTCAGGTGCAGATGGCTCGGCACATACTCGCCGCGCTTCTCATGCCCGTCGACGGTCAGGATCTCCAGCGAATAGATCTCCTCCGACACGGGACGGACGCTCTGCACGCCCGTCTCCTCCCGGACCTCGCGGATCGCCACGGAAAGCAGATCCTCCTCCCCGTCGGCGTGCCCGCCGGTCCAGGACCAGGAGTCGTAGATCTTATGATAGACCATGAGCACCCTGTCCCGCGCGGCGTTGACCACCCAGGCCGAGGCCGTCATGTGGGCGGTCAGATTGCTGCGCAGGAAGGCGTCGCCATGCCGGTCCATGAAGTCCAGGATCACGGCCTTGTCCCGTTCCTCCTGCTCGTTGAAGGGCGCATAGCGCGCGATATCGTCCCGGATGCTCATCTCGCCACCTCGTAGAGCTCCTCCCGCAGGTGCAGGAAGGTCGGCAGACGGCGGCGCACCTCGGCGATGCGGTCGAGGTCGACGTCCGCATACAGGATCGTCTCCTCGTCTCCGCAGGCGGCGAGGATCTCACCGAAGGGATCCACCACCATCGAGTGCCCCCAGCTCTCATACGCAAAGCCCTCGTACCGCGCGGCAGAGGCGCCGACAAAGAAGAGCTCGTTGTCCACCGCGCGGGCGCGCAGGCTCAGCTCCCAGTGGGCGGGGCCGGTCGTGCGGTTGAACTGCGCGGGCAGAAAGATGATCTGCGCGCCGCGGCTGGCCATGGCGCGAAAGAGCTCGGGAAAGCGCACGTCAAAGCAGATCGCGGCGCCCATGGTGCCCCAGCGGGTCTCAAAGGTCGTGATCTCCTCCCCCGGCGCGAAGGTCGCGGACTCCTGAAAGCGCATGCCGGGCAGATCCACGTCAAAAAGATGCACCTTCCGGTGCCGGGCGATCTGCCGCCCCTGCTCGTCGAAGACGAAGCAGCTGTTGTAGAGCTTTCCGTCCGTGAGCTCCGGGATCGAGCCGCCGACCAGCAGCACGCCGTTTTCCTTTGCCCAGCCGGACATGGCTGCTGCGGCCGCCTCATGCCCACGCCCGGCAAAACGCTGGAAGTACTCCCGCGAGTAGGGGCAGTTGAACATCTCCGGCAGCACGACGATCTGCGCGCCGTTTCGCGCCGCCTCGCGCAGCATGCGCGCGGCTTTCTCCATGGTCTCGTCCTGGTCCAGCTCCGTGCGGAGCTGGCAGACGGCAAGTTTCAGTTTGTTCATAAGGCCTCCAGATAGGCTTCGATGTCAAACGCGCAGGTCTTCTCGTCCTTGCGCAGGTACAGCGGGTGGTGGGGATGCCCCTTCGCGGAGCACTTGCCCGCGCAGAGCCAGTGCCCGCCGTAGTGCTGCCCGATACGCACCATCTCCCGCACGCAGTCGGGCAGATAGTCCCGTTTTTCTATGATCGTGCCCCAGGCGGCCCAGAGCGCCGGCGACACGCCGTTTTCCGCGATGCGCGAGAGGATGTAGGCGAAGGCCTTCATGTTCTCCCGGTGCAGCTTTTCATTGCAGACGCGGTCCATGTCGTCCGGCCGGGTGGCCCGCTGGGCGTAGACGTTGAACATGATCCAGCTGTCAAAGCCGTTGCCCGCGGCGATGCGGGAGACGGACTTGAGCGTGTTGTCCAGATCGTCGGGCGCGGCGGTGGAGGGGTTGATGCCGATGCAGATCAGCGGATCCCGCCCCCGTGTGCCGAGGATGTAACGGTACTCGGTATAGAAGTCCGGGACGTAGAGCCATTTTTCGCTGTCGTAGCCGCCGCTCTTGCCGGAGAGCGCCAGCGCGTCCTCAAAGCGCAGCAGCTCCACCGTCTGGCTCGCCCCCGTGGGAATATGCATGTCCGAAGCCCCCTCTCCTGCGCCTCAGCCCAGCAGCCACAGCAGCAGCGGGATCGTGACGAGGGAGAGCGCCGTGTTCTGCAGCGTCCCCTCCGCGGCGAAGACCGCGTCCCGCTCGTACTGGATGCAGAGCACCGTGATCAGGATCGCGCTGGGGCAGCCGGCAAGGACCGTCATGGTCATCAGCAGCTCGGTGTCGCTGATGAACAGGCGCAGCAGCGCCCAGGTCAGCAGCGGGATCAGCAGCAGGCGAACCGCCGAGGCCAGATACAGCCGCCCGTTTTTGAAGGCGTCCAGCAGGCTCACCGAGCCGAGCGAGGCGCCGATCACCAGCATGCTCAGCGGCATCGTCGCGCCGGACATGGTGCTGATCAGCGAGCGGACGGCGCCGGGCACCGGGATGTGCAGCAGCAGGATCAGCAGGGAGACGATCGTCGCGCACAGGGGCATCGACAGGATCTCTCTCAGCCGCAGGCTCCCGCCGTCATGCGTCTTTTTCAGGCGGTACACGCCGTAGGTATAGAGCAGGATGTTGAAGGGCAGGCAGCTGAGCGCGACATAGAAGGCCGCCGTCGCCCCGTAAATGAGCTGCACGATGGGCAGCGCGACGAACATGGAGTTGCCCATGCTCATCAAGAGCTCAAAGACGGGCTGGCGCTCCCTGTCGCCTGGTACCACGCGCGCCGCGATCCCCGCGACGACGTAGCCGATGCCCTGCATGGCGAACACCACCAGCATCAGCTTTCCGAGCTCGCCGAGGCTCAGGCCCTTTTCCATGCCGAGGCCGGAGCCGATGATGCTCGCGCACATGAAGACGTTGATGGTCAGCGAGCTGATGGCGCGGGTGCTGTTTTTATCCAGCATGCCTCTCTTCGCCAGCACGTAGCCGATGACCATCAGCACCAGGAAGATCAGCATTTTTTCAAGCAGTACGGACATTTCTACCATGAGGGATCCCCTTTTCTATATATGCAGGATCAGTTTGGCGATATAGATGTAGATGAGCAGGCTCACCGCGTCGGTGAGGGTGGAGATGAGCGGGTTTGCCATGACCGCGGGGTCCACGCCGATCTTCTCGGCCAGGATGGGCAGCATGCTGCCGACGACCTTGGCGAACATCACGATGAACAGGATCGAGAGGCTGACCGTCGCGGCGATATAGACGGTGATCTCGTGGTTCCCGAGCACCATCCCGTCGAGCAGCAGCATCTTCACGAAGTTGACGCAGCAGAGGGTCAGGCCGCAGACGAAGGCCACGCGCAGCTCCTTCCAGACGACGCTCAGCGCGTCCTTCGGCTCCGTGTCCCCCAGCGAGAGGGAGCGGATCACGGCAGTGGAGGCTTGCGCGCCGGAGTTGCCGCCTGTGCCCATCAGCATGGGGATGAAGGCGACCAGCGCCGCCTGCACGGCCAGCATGTCCTCGAATTCGGTGAGGATCACGCTCGTGAAGGTGGCGGAGATCATCAAAAACAGCAGCCAGGGGACGCGGTTTTTCCACATCTCCATCACGCCGGTGCGGGAATAGGGCTTGTCGGACGGCACCATACCGGCCATCTTTTCGATGTCCTCGGTGGTCTCCTGTTCCATGACGTCCAGGATATCGTCGACCGTGACGATGCCGACCAGGCGGCCCTCCTTGTCCACCACGGGCAGGGCCAGCAGGTCGTAGTCGGAGATCTTCTCCGAGACGCTCTCCTGATCCTCGGTGGTGGTGGCGAAGACCACGTTGCGGTCCATCAGC
Organism: uncultured Clostridia bacterium; assembly: GCA_946408145.1. Next base: position 770 of record CAMJQX010000040.1, on the reverse strand, counting down.
TCGTCCACCTCGGTGTCCGGGTCGGCCAGCAGCAGGTCCTTCACCGTGACCACGCCCTCGAGCTTGCGCGAGGCGTCGGTCACAAAACAGACGTAGATGGTCTCCTTGTCCTCGCCGATGCGGCGGATGCGGGCGAAGGATTCCTTCACGCTCATGTATTTTTTCAGATCCACGAACTCCGAGGTCATGATGCTGCCGGCGGAGTTCTCCGGGTAGTGCAGATACTGGTTGATCAGCGCGCGGGTCTCGGGCGTGGCGGTGCGCATGACGCGCTTGACCACGTTGGCCGGCAGCTCCTCCATCATGTCCACCGCGTCGTCGACATACATCTCCTCGACGATGCCGGCCAGCTCCGAGTCGGTGATGGAGTTGATGATGCGCTCCTGCTCCGGCGGCTCCAGATGGGAGAAGACTTCCGCAGCCGTCTCCTTGGAGAGCAGGCGGAAGACCATGGGCATGCGGTTGTCCTCGATGGACGTGAGGAATTCCGCCACGTCGAAGTCCTTCAGCTCCTCCATGCGCAGCTGGAGCTTTTTCATCTCCCGGCTCTCCAGCAGCTCTCTCAGCTCGTCGGTCCGCTGCTCCTGCAGGGCTTCATAGTCCGGCTCCCGCAGCTCGACCTCCTGCTTCTCGTCCAAGCGAAGCGCCTCCTCCCGTCCGTTATGCCGCGGCGGGCGCCGCGGCTCTTTGGTGATTCATTTTATCATGTCCGCCGGGGGATTACAAGGGCGGCGGCACCGGGAGCGCGGCAAATTTCCCACTTTTCAAGC
>CAMJQX010000039.1 GCA_946408145.1 uncultured Clostridia bacterium | reverse complement strand
GCCGGGTGCTTCTTGTCGTAGACCTCGTAGGCCTCGATGATCTTCTGCACGAGCTGGTGGCGCACGACGTCCGCGCCGGTGAGCTGGCAGATCGCGATGTCGTCGATGCCCTCGAGCACGCGCATAGCGACCTTCAGGCCGCTGATCTTGTCTTCGGGCAGGTCGATCTGCGTGATGTCGCCGGTAATGACGACCTTGGAGCCGAAGCCGATACGGGTCAGGAACATCTTCATCTGCTCGCGTGAGGTGTTCTGCGCCTCGTCGAGGATGATGAAGCTGTCGTCGAGCGTGCGGCCGCGCATGTAGGCCAGCGGCGCGACCTCGATATTTCCGCGCTCGAGATATTTCTGATAGGTCTCGGCGCCGAGCATGTCAAAGAGCGCGTCGTAGAGCGGGCGCAGGTAGGGGTCGACCTTGCTCTGCAGATCGCCCGGCAGGAAGCCCAGGCGCTCGCCCGCTTCGACGGCCGGACGGGTCAGGATGATGCGGTTGACCTCCTCGGCGCGGAAGGCGGCCACGGCCGCGGCGACGGCCAGATAGGTCTTGCCGGTGCCCGCGGGGCCGATGCCGAGGGTGATGGTGTTGTCCGCGATGGCCTCGCAGTAGTTTTTCTGGCCGAGGGTCTTGGGCTTGATGGGCTTGCCCTTGGCCGTGATGCAGATCACGTCCCCCGCCAGCTCCTGGATCTTGGTCTCCTTGCCCTCGCCCACGAGCTTGAGGATGTAGCGCACGTTCTGCGCGTCGATGTTCTCCCCTTTGGCGGCCAGCGTCAGCAGGCCGTTGATGGCCTTCTCGGCGAGCATGACGTCCTCCGCCTCGCCGCAGATGTGGATCCTGTCGTCCCGGTCCAGTACCTTGACGCCGAGCTCGGACTCGATGATGCGCAGGTTCTGGTCGAAGGAGCCGAAGACGCTGATCACGTGCTCCATGCGTTCCACTTCAATGGTTTTCTCTATCATAGGGATTCCTTTCACGGCGAAGTCTCCCCCGCCTGTATTCTCTTGGCGATATTCTCAAAGCACCGGGCGCGGAGCGTCACATAGACGGCGCCGTCTTTCTCGATCTCCGAAAAGGACAGGGACATGATCTCTCCGTCGATGCTCTCCAGGAGCCCGGCCCTCAGCCGCTCCCGCATGGCCTGCGTATCCGCCGCAGGCGCATCCGCGGGCGCGCGGCGGACGCGGGTCTCGCAGAGCAGGCTCACCGGCAGGACGAAGAGGCCATCGAGCCCCAAGTTATATTCATGCACGATTGTATCATATCCGTCAAGCGTCTTTCTACTCTTTCCATAAAAAAATATGCTCCGATCGCCGATTTTCAGTCCGATCCGTCTGCTTTTCCCGGCAGACGGGCCCTTGCCGTGCGCCGGAGGCGGGCAGACCGCCGTGCGTTCGTACCAGGTGTCGGCCCAGATTTCCCCTCTCGCGCGCACGAAGCGCTCCGGGCCGGTCAGGCTGTCAAGCCTGCCGCCGATGAGGATCTCCCCCTCCTGCACGGCCTGCCCGGGCTGTACCAGCGCGCGGCCGTTGAGCACGGACACGCGCCGGACGATCCCGCTGCGGGAGGCCGCGAGAGAGCAGGCCTCGCTCTCGCGGTAGATCTCCGGCTTCTTCTCCCGCGGCTCGGCGAGCACGACGGCGCGCGAGCCGTTCACATTTACCGTCAGCCACGAGAGCTCCGGCAGCTCCGCCAGCGCCCGGCTGCGGACCAGGTCGGCCGAGAGCGCGGGCCAGAAGCAGCCGCGCTCCACCCCGGCGTCGGCGAGCGCGCGCAGGATCCTCCCTCGGCTGAGACCGTCCGCTCCGTAGATTTCGACGTCCCACACGAAGAGTGAGGATACGAGCAGCAGCGCCGCCATGACAAGCGCCGTCAGCGGCAGCCAGACGCGCCGCCGCAGGAGCTGCCTATCCCGGCTCCCGCCGCGCAGCGACAGCAGCCTCAGCTCACACTGGCAGCGCCGCGCCAATGCACGCAGGGTCTCAAGCTCCTTCTCGTCTACCGTGCAGCGGATCGTCTGCCCGTCCACGGCGTTGACGCGGCGCAGTGTCAGCCCGGCGCTCGCGGAACGGTTGATCACCGCTTCCGGAGAGACACCGAAGAGCTCCACACGCGCCTCGCCCCGGATCCGATCAGCAAGTCTCCCCATCGCTCAGCTCCATGAAATGTCCTGCAGCTCGCCGCAGACCAGTACTTCCTTCCGATTCATCGCGCGGATGCGCAGCTCGCTCCCGTACAGGCTCAGCTGTCGCCCGCCGAGGCTCACGACGACGCAGTCCGGGCTGTATGCGAGAATGCCGCGGTGATTCTCGATCAGCGCGCGGCGGTCGGCCGTGACCGTCAGCTTCGCAGCGCCGGAGAGCGCCTCCTCCGGCAGCTCCAGCCGCTCGGCCAGCGCCGGCAGGACCTCACGCTTTTTCTTCAAGCCGACCACCTCCCACTGCATCAAACTATGCCGTCAAGCCATAAGATAGGACAGACATGCGAGGTGAGATGCGTGAAAAACAAGCTGGCGGTCTTTGCCGCGCTCTGCGGGCTCTTTGTGCTGATCACCGCCTCGGCGCAGGCGGTACAGGCCTGCCGGGCCGGGCTGCGCCTCTGCACGGAGCTGATCCTGCCCTCTCTGTTCCCCTTCTTCGTGCTTTCGGCTCTGCTGGCAAAGCTCGGCCTGCCGGCGCAGCTCGGGGAACGGCTCGCGCCGCTGGGCAGGCGGCTCTTCCGCGTCTCCGGGGCTGGCTGCACGGCGCTGCTGATGGGCCTGCTCGGCGGCTATCCGCTCGGCGCGGCCTATATCGCGGAGCTCTGCGAAAACGGCTGCGTGGACGAGGAGGAGGCCGGGCGGCTGCTCGCCTTCTGCAACAACTCCGGCCCGGCCTTCTTTCTCGGCGCGCTGGGGACGGGCGTTTTCGGCTCTCCGCGCCTCGGGCTGCTGCTCTACGCCGTACACGTGTGCGCGGCGCTGCTGACGGGGCTGCTGCTGCGCGGCCGGGGACCGTTCGCCGCGGAGGCCTCCCCCGACGCCGCGCCGCCGCTTCTCTTCTCCAAGGCCTTGCCGGAGGCTGTGCGGCAGGCGGTGAGCGCGTCGCTGAACGTCTGCGGCTTCGTGGTCTGCTTCGCGGTGTTCACGGGGCTGATGAACGCAAACGGCTTCTTCTCCCTGCTCGCCGGGCGGCTCGCCGCGCTGAGCGGGCAGTCTCTGCCATGGTGCCGCGCGCTGCTGACAGGCTTTTTTGAGCTCGGCGGCGGCATCGGCGCGCTGCGCGGCCTGCCTCCGACGCCCGCCGATCTGGCGCTGGCCGCAGGACTGATGGGCTGGGGCGGGCTGTCGGTGCAGTTTCAGACGCTCGCGCTGATCGCCGACGCGGAAATCAAAAGCGCCCCGCACACGGCGGGGCGCCTTCTGAGCGCTGTGTTGAGTTATGCTCTGGCATACGCTCTTGCTTCGATCCTCTCACTGTCACCCTGAGTGTCGGCGAAGGAGCTCAGACCCTTCGCCGCTCCGCTCCTCAAAATGACAGGACCACGCCCACAACGGCGGAGGCCAGGATGAAGAAGATGGGGTGCAGTTTTTTCGTCTGCCTGACGGCGCGCGTGAACACCAGCAGCGCCGCGGCCAGCAGCACCGCCTTCCAGTTCACGAGATCCGTCAGCGCGCGGGTCTGGGCATAGAGCTCGGTATTGAACATCGCGACCTTGATCACCAGTACGCCGGCGGCTGCGATCAGACCGAGCGAGCAGGGGCGCAGCCCGTAAAAGGCGGCGTCCACGTATTTGTTCTGGCGGAAGGCGGCCAGCACACGGGCGATGATCAGGATGATGATCACCTCCGGCGTCGCAAGGCCGAGCGTCGCGATCACCGCGCCGGGGATCCCGGCGGTAGTAAAGCCCACAAAGGTCGCCATGTTGACGCCGATCGGGCCGGGCGTGGACTCGGACACGGCGATCATGTCCGCCAGCTGGGCGGTCGTGAACCAGCCGGTGCGCGCGGAGATGTCGTACAGGAACGGGAGCGTGGCCATGCCGCCGCCGACCGCGAAAAGGCCGGTCTTGAAAAACTCCCAGAAGAGCTGCAGATAGATCATTTCCCGCGCACCCCCATTCTCGTAAAGAGGATGCCGGCCGCGGCGCAGAACACCACGAACACGATCGGCGAGATGTCCAGGAACACGCTCAGCACGAACACGAGCAGGCAGAGGACGAGCGCAGCCTTATCCGGGACGGCGCCTTTCCAAAGCTTGACGACCGCGTTGAAGATGAGCACGCACACGCACACGCGGATGCCCGCGAAGGCGCTTTTGACCGCCGGGATCTCGGCGAAATTCGTAAGCACGCCGGCGATCAGCGTGATGATGACGATCGACGGGAAGACGACGCCCAGCGTCGCCACGACGCCGCCGAGGGTACCAGCGGTACGATAGCCGACAAAGGTCGCCGTGTTCACCGCGATCACGCCCGGGGTGCACTGCCCGACCGCGTAGTAGTCCATGAGCTCCTCACGCGTGGCCCAGCCCTTGTTTTCCACGATCTCGCGCTCCAGGATCGGCAGCATGGCGTAGCCGCCGCCGAAGGTCATCACACCGACCTTGGCAAAGGCGAGGAAAAGCTGCAGCAGTTGTTTCATTTCCCGATGCTCTCCGCGAAGTCCTGATATTTGGCGATCTTGGCGGCGCAGTCCTCGGCGTCCTTGCCGTGGGCGAGCAGGTAGACCTTGATCTTCGGCTCGGTGCCGGAGGGACGGACGATGAAGTTGCTGCCGTCGGCCAGTTCGAAGTAGAGGACGTTGGAGCCGAAGAAGGGCGTCCTGTCCACCTTGCCGAGGCCCGCGACGGCGATGCTGCCGTCGGCGTAGTCGCGCAGGCGGATGACCTCCTCGCCGGCGATGTTCTCGGGCGGGTTGGCGCGCATGTTGTCCATGATCCGCTTCATTTTGGCCATGCCCTCAAGCCCGGGCATCACCAGGTTCAGCGTCTTCTCGGCGTAGTAGCCGTATTTCTCATACAGGGCCTTGAGGGCGTCGAGCAGGGTCATGCCCTTGAGGTGGTAGTGTGCGGCCATCTCGGCGATCATCATCGAGGCGGAGACGGCGTCCTTGTCGCGGACGTAGTCGCCCATCATGTAGCCGTAGCTCTCTTCGAAAGCGAAGATGTACTCATAGCTGCCGGCGGCCTCCCAGGCCGCGACGCGCTCGGCCATGAACTTGAAGCCGGTGAAGGTGTCCTCATAGTGGACGCCGTTGGCCTCGCAGATGGCGCGGGTCATGCTGGTGGAGACGATGGAGCTGAGGGCGCCGGGGTTCTTCGGCATGGTGCCGGTGCTCTTTCTGGCCTGGATGATATAGTCGATCAGCAGGCAGCCCATCTGGTTGCCGGTGATGGTCACATACTCGTCGCCGTCGCGCACCATGGTGCCCACGCGGTCGGAGTCGGGGTCGGTGCCGATGATGAGGTCGCTGTCGACCTTCTTGGCCAGGTCGACGGCCAGGTAGAAGCCCTCGGGGTTCTCCGGGTTGGGCGAGACGACGGTCGGGAAATTGCCGTCGATGACCATCTGCTCGGGCACGGGGAAGAGGTGCTTGATGCCCAGGCGCCTGAGGGCCTCGGGGACCAGCTTGTAGCCGCAGCCGTGGAAGGGCGTGTAGACGATCTTCAGATCGTCCGCCGCGGCCTTGACGGCCTCTTTGTCGATGGCCATGGCGAGGGTCTCCTTCAGGAAAGCCTCGTCGGTCTCCTCGCCGATGATCTCGATCAGCCCGGTTTTGACGGCCTCGTCGTAATCGCAGGTCTTGAAGCCGGTGAAGATGTCGATCTCGTTCATCAGGCGGGCGATCGCGTCGGCATGCCGGGGCGGGAGCTGCGCGCCGTCTGACCAGTACACCTTGTAGCCGTTGTACTCCTTGGGGTTGTGGCTGGCGGTGATGTTGAGGCCCGCGGTGCAGCCGTAGTGCCGCACGGCAAAGCTCAGCTCCGGGGTGGGACGCAGGGACTCGAACAGGCGGACATGGATGCCGTTGGCGGCCATGACGCAGGCGGCCTCCCGCGCGAAGTCCTCGCCGTTGAGGCGGCAGTCATGCGCGATGGCGATGCCCTTGGCCTTTGCCTCCTCCCCCTCAGCGCAGATGACCTGCGCGAAGGCCTGTGTGGCGTGGCGGATCACGTGAACGTTCATGTGGTGCAGGCCCAGCTTCATCGTACCGCGCAGGCCGGCGGTACCGAATTCCAGCGGTGCGAAGAAGCGGCTCTCGATCTCCTTGTCGTCGCCGCGGATCGCGTCGAGCTCATGCCATTCCTGCTCCGAGAGTGCCGGGCTGTCCAGCCAGCGCTGGTACTCGTCCTTAAAGCTCCTCATGGTGTTCCTCCTCAAGTAGTATTTTCGCATCGTTCAGAAGATTTTCCGGGACATATATCTCGACGCCGTAGCCGCTGATCCCGAGGACCACGCGGCCGAGGCTGCCTTCCGCTCTCTCCATGCACAGGCAGGGGATGCCGTAGGCCTTGAGCATGCTGACCGTCAGCTGATCGGCCATATTATTGCAGCTGCGCAGGCAGAGATAGGCCGGCTCCACCGGATCCCCGTTCTCTTTCCGGGGCCAGGAGCGCAGCAGCTCCCCGTCCTGAAACTGTCCCCACGTAAGCTTCGGATTGTCACTCACAGCGTTTTTCCCCCTCTGCATAAACTTAATCGATTTATTATATCCTAAAACGGTAAAAAAGGGAAGCCATTATTTGTGATAACGGCTTCCTTCTTTGATCTTATATCCGCGGTAGATCTGTTCGGCCAGCATCACGCGGGCCAGATGGTGCGGGAAGGTCATTTTCGACATGCTCAGGCGCAGCTCGGCGCGCTCCTTCACCCGCTCGCTCAGGCCGTAGGAGCCGCCGATGACAAAGCAGAGCTTCGGCTTTCCCGAGTTTTCTCTGCCGGCGATCAGCTCCGCCATCCCCTCGCTTGGCATCTGCCCGCCCTCGACGCAGAGGGCGACCAGATACGCGTCGCTCGGGACGGCCTTCAGGATCTCGTCCGCCTCCCGTTCGAGCGCGGCGCGGACCTGCGCCTCGGAGGGGTTGTCGGGCAGGCGCTGCTCGCCGATGTCCGCACATTCCAGGCGGCAATACGCGCCGAGGCGCTTGCGGTACTCCTCGAAGGCCTCGATATAGAAGCGCTCGCGCAGTTTGCCGACGCAGATCAGCTTTACCTGTAACAAAGCTCTTTCCTTTCCACCGGCACCGTGAGGCAGCCGGATACCGGCGCGCAGCACAGCCATGTCCCCGTCCCCTCCAGCGCGGCGCGCGAGGCGGCGAGAGCCAGCTCCGGTTTGTTGTTCTCACGGCTCAGATGGCCGAGCACGATGCGGGATGTGCCGCTCTCCGCAAGCGTTCTGGCGAGAAGCGCACAGTTTGCGTTGGAGAGATGGCCGCGATCCGAGAGGATCCGCCTCTTGAGATAGATGGGATATCCGCCGTAGCGCAGCATCTGCTCGTCGTGGTTGGACTCGATGAGCACCGTGTCGGCGCCGCGCAGGCCCTGCACGACCTCCTCGGTGACACAGCCCATGTCCGTGGCCAGCGCGAACTCCGCTTCGCCCCGGATACGGTAGCCCACGCTCTCGTCCGTGTCGTGCGGCGTGTGAAAGGCGCGCACGGAAAAGCCGCCCACGGCGAAGTCCTCCCCCACCGGGATGACGCGCAGCGTCCGCTCGAGCTCCGGGATCATGCCGCAGAGCCGGTTTGCCACCGTGCGCGGCGCGTAGACCGGAAGGGCGTGGTATTTCAGCAGCATTCGGAGCCCGGAAATATGATCGGAGTGCTCATGGGTGATGAGCACTCCGAGGATATCATCGACAGCATGGCCGGACGCGGCCAGAGCGGCCTCCGTCCTGCGCATGGAGATGCCGGCGTCGATCAGGAGCTGCGTATCCCCGCCTGAGACCATCAGGCAGTTGCCGGTCGATCCGCTGGCAAAAACTGAGATCTGCATCAGCCGAGCGCGATGATCTTCTCGGCTGATGCATCAGATTCCGGGAAGTATACCAGGCTGATGTCCGCCCCGAGGGCACGGAGTTTGCCTACAAAGTTCTCATAGCCGCGCTCGATGAAGTGGATGTCCTCCACCTGGGTCTCGCCCGCCGCGCACAAGCCGGCGATGACCATCGCCGCGCCCGCGCGCAGGTCGCATGCCATGACGGGCGCGCCGGTCAGGCGTCTGCCGCCTTCGATGACGGCGATGCGTCCGTCAGCCTGGATCTCGGCGCCCATCTTGCGGAGCTCGTTGACGTACTTGAAGCGGTTGTCGTAGATGCCCTCGGTGATGACCGAGGTGCCGTTGGCCAGGCACAGCAGCACGCCCATCTGGGGCTGCATGTCCGTGGGGAAGCCGGGATAAGGCATGGTCTTGACGTTGACGCGGCGCAGGTTGCTCGCGCCCTTGACCAGCACGGAATCCTCGTACTCCTGCACGATGGTGCCGGTCTCGCGAAGCTTCTCGCTGATGCACTCAAGGTGCTTGGGGATCACGTTCTTGACCAGGACCTCACCGCCGGTGGCGGCAGCGGCGACCATGTAGGTGCCGGCCTCGATCTGGTCGGGGATGATGCTGTAGGTACCGCCGTGGAGCTTGTCCACACCGTTGACCTTGATGGTGTCGGTGCCGGCGCCGCGGACGTCCGCACCCATGGAGTTGAGGAAGTTGGCAAGGTCCACGATGTGCGGCTCACGCGCGGCGTTCTCGATGATCGTGCGCCCGGTGGCGAGCACCGCGGCGATCATGATGTTCATCGTCGCGCCGACGGAGACCTTGTCCAGATAGATGCGCGCGCCGTGCAGCCGTCCGTTGACGGCGTCGGCATACACGAAGCCGTTTTTCACGCTCACATCCGCGCCGAGGGCGGTCATGCCCTTGACATGCTGGTCGATGGGACGCACGCCGAAATTGCAGCCGCCGGGCATGGTGGTCTTGGCGCTGCCGAAACGGCCGAGCATCGAGCCGATCAGATAGTAGGAGGCGCGGATCTTGCGCATCAGGTCGTATGGGGCGTCCTGATAGCGCGCGTCGGTACAGTCGATCTCGATCGTCGAACGGTTGATATAGCTGACCTTCGCGCCGAGCTCGGCGAGGATGGTCAGGAGCATGTCGGTGTCGCTGATCTGGGGAATATTCTCAATACGGCAGACGCCCTCTACGAGCAGAGCGGCGGGGATGATGGCAACCGCAGCGTTTTTCGCGCCGCTGATCTCGACCGCGCCATGCAGCGCAGTGCCGCCATGAATGACATATTTTTCCACTGTTTGCACCTTCCAAGCTGTTCGGAGAGCCGGGGTTACAACTCACCGATTTTTGATTGTAACACATGATGTGTTGTTTTGCAATCTTTTTTCTATATCTTGTGATCTTTCAGATACTTTTCCGTCTTCAAAACGATCAGCGCGGTCTTGGCGTCCTCGATCTCGCCGCGCATGACCATATCGGAAAGCTCGCTGAGGGGGATCTTCTCGACGTTGAGAAGCTCGTTTTCGTCGGGGTGGCTCTCCCCTGCGTGAAGGCCGAGCGCCAGATACAGGTGCAGCACCTCGGTCGAAATGCCCGGAGAGGTGCACATGCTGCCCATATAGATCAGCTCGTCGGCACTCAGGCCAGTCTCCTCCGACAGCTCGCGCACCGCGCTGATCCGGTGATCCTCGCCGTATTCAAGTTTGCCGGCCGGCGCCTCGAGCATCATGTGCCCGATGGGATACCGGAACTGCCGCACCATATAGCAGTTCCCGTCACGGTCGACGGGAAGGATCGTCACGCCGCCGGGATGCTCCACGACCTCGCGCCGTACGACGGCTCCGTTGTCAAGCTCTGCCCGATCCAGGCGGACGTTCACAATGACGCCCGTATACTTGACTTCGCCGTCGAGGCGCTTTTCAAAGTAGTCCAAGGCGTGCTCCTTTCCCACGGTACCGCTGCGTTCCCGTGCATAACAGAATTGATTTACAGAAAATGATTTACATAATTGAGCACAAACAGTATAGCACAGGCTTTTTTATTTTTCCATAGGTTTTTGGAGAAAAAACAAGATTTTTTTGGTGTTTTTTCCGCTTTTATGGTCAAAATAGTTCACATTTATGTTGATTTGGTTTCGCTTCGGAAACAATTCGGTTGCAGGAGGGGCTGATCCCTCCGCGCGAAAAGAAAAGCGCTCCCCCGCCCCTCTGCGAAAATAAGTCATCGGGAAAAAATCGATCCACCGACGCCGCAGACGCGCGCGAAAACGCCGCTCGTAAATATTATACAAAAAACGCTTGACAAATATATCGACAGATGATATATTCGAATCACGATATATCGAGCGGCGATATATCGGACGACAATAGAGGTGATAAGATGAACAACGATCTGGCTTTGACCGAGGCGACCTATTACATTCTGCTCTCGCTGGTGGAGCCGCGGCACGGCTACGGCATCATGCAGCAGGCGGAGGCGCTCTCCGGCGGGCGGGTGCGGCTCGCGGCGGGGACGCTGTACGGCGCGCTCAGCAGTCTCTGCGAGAAGGAGTGGATCCTGCTCCTGCCGACGGCGGAGGGCAGCCGAAAGAAGGAATACATGCTGACCGAGCGCGGCTATCATGTGCTGAAAAACGAGCTGGAGCGCCTGCGCGAGCTGGTTACCAGCGGTGATGTGATTTTGGGAGGATTGGAAAAATGAGTGAACGGAAAACCGTAAACAAGTGGTACTGGGTCTGGGAGTTTGACAAGGAGGAGCGCTGGCTCAACGAGATGGCGATGCAGGGTTGGGCGCTGTGCGGCGTGGGCTTTGCCAGCTACACCTTCGAGGCCTGCGAACCGGGCGA
>CAMJQX010000038.1 GCA_946408145.1 uncultured Clostridia bacterium | reverse complement strand
ATGAGCTTTGTCGTCCTGACCGATACGTCCGGCAATCTTCTCAACAAGGAGATCCGGGACTACGGCCTGCACGTCATTCCTTTCAGCTACTTTTACGACGGGGAGGAACACACCTGTCTGGATACCGACAGCTTCGACGCGGAGGATTTCTACGGCCGCATCAGGCGCGGGCTCCATGTGACGACCTCGCAGATCTCCCCGCAGCAGTATATGGAGTTTTTCAGGCCCTACGCGCGCGAGGGGCAGGACGTGATCTACGTCGCCATGTCCTCCGGTATCTCCGGCTCCTGCAGCTCCGCCCGCATCGGCGCGGAGATGCTGCGCGAGGACTACCCCGAGCGCACGGTCGCCGTGATCGACACGCGCGGCGCTGCGCTGGGCGAGGGCATCATCGCTCTGCTCGCGGCCGAGCTGCGCGATCGGGGAGTGGACACGGCCGAGGCCGTGGAGATCCTCGAGGGGCATGTGGAGCGGATGTTCAACGTCTTCACCGTGGACGACCTGATGCATCTGCGCCGGGGCGGCCGCCTCTCCAATCTCTCGGCCATCGTGGGCACGGTTTTGAACATCAAGCCCCTGCTCAAGGGCAACGAGGAGGGCAAGATCGTGGCCTTCGGCAAGCTCCGCGGCCGCCGCAAATCCGTCGAGGCACTCGCCGCCATGTATGACAAGCTGGCCGTCGAGCCGGAGAAGCAGATCGTCGGCGTGGTGCACGCGGCCTGCCGCGAGGACGCGGATTATCTGATCGAGCTCCTCAAGCGCAATCGCCCGCCGAAGCAGATCCTGCTGGCCGACTATGAGCCGGTCACCGGCTGCCATGTCGGCCCCGGCGCGCTGGCCCTGTTCTTCGAGAGCGAGGAAGGCGTGCGCAGCTACGGCAACGAGGGCATCACCGGCGGCCTCAAGGAGGCCATGAAGGTCGGCGAGAACGCCCTCAAGGGCCTTACCGGCAGCGAGACCTTCCGGAAGACCAGAACGCTGGTCACCGAGAATGCGAAAAAGGCCGCGGAGAGCGCCCAGAAGCTGGGCGGCACGGCAAAGAAGGCCGCCGAGAGCGCGGTGAAGGCCGGCGGGAGCGCCGCCGCCTCGCTGGGCGAGAAGCTGCGCGAGCTCCGCGACAGGGACGGAAAGTAAAAAAGGATAATTGAACAATATCCCCGCAGGCAGATGCCTGCGGGGATATTGTTTTACAGGAAAAACTGTGTTCTCCCTCAGGGGTTCAGGCAGACGCCGGAGGCGTCAAAGGTATAGAGCTTCCCGTCGATCGTCTTGCTGCAGTTGGAGAGCATCACGCCGGTGGTCTCGAAGTAGTACCACTTGTTGTTGTACTGAAGCCAGCCCGTCTTCATGGAGCCGGTGGGATTGAAGTAATACCAGAGGCCGTTGTACTGGAGCCAGCCCGTCTTCATGACGCCGCTGGGATTGAAGTAATACCTGCTGCCGTTGTAATTGACCCAGCCGGTCTGCATGACGCCCTTGGCGTTGAAATAGTACCAGCTCACGTTGTACTGGAGCCAGCCGGTCTTCATCGCGCCGTTCGGCCTGAGGTAGTACCAGCTGCCGTTATACTGGAGCCAGCCGGTCTTCATCGCGCCGTTGGACTTGAAGTAGTACCGGCTGCCGTTGTAGTCGAGCCAGCCGATCTTCATCGTGCCGTCGGCTTTGAAGTAGTACCAGCTGCCGTTGTACTGGAGCCAGCCGGTCTTCATCGTACCGGAATCGTTGAAGAAGTACCACTTGCCGTCGTACTGGAGCCAGCCGGTCTTCATCGCGCCGGAATCGTTGAAGAAATACTTCTTGCCGTCGATCGTCTGCCAGCCGGTGAGCATGACGCCGGACGTATTCATAAAGTACCGCTCACCGTTGATCGTCTGCCAGCCGGTCCGCATCACGCCGTCGCTTCCGAAATAATACCACTTGCCGTCGAGCTTCTTCCAATTGGTGGCCATCGTGCCGCCCGGGTTGAAGAAATACTTCTTGTCGGCGATCGTCTGCCAGCCGGTCCGCATGGCGCCATCGGTCCCAAAGAAATACCACTCGCCGTCGATCTGCTTCCAATTGGTGGCCATCGTACCGCCCGGGTTGAAGAAGTACCACTTGCCGTCGATCTTCTGCCAGCCGGTCTGCATGACGCCGTCGGGATCCAGATAATAGCTGTTGCCGTCGAGCTGGAGCCATCCGGTCTGCTTCACGCCGTCGGCGTTGTAGTAGTACCACTTGCCGTCGATCTTCTGCCAGCCGGTCAGCTTTCCGTTGTAAGTCCAGGAGGCGCTGAAGAGGCCGTCGTTGCCGACCGTGCTCCAGCCATTGCCGACCAGCTCGTTCCGCTTCGCCGCGGTATCGGCGTATGTAACGCTGCCCGGAGCGCTGCCCGCAAAGGCATTGTCAGCGATCTGGACCAGACTCGCCGGGATCGTGACAGACTGCAGAGAGGGATTGGAGGAAAAGGCATAGGAGCCGATGCTGCTCACGCCGTCCTCAATGACGACATTGACGACAGTCTTGCCGCCGATGGCCCAGCCGGGGCGGTTCGACTCGGAATAGCTCCACATCAGACCGCTGCCCGAGATGGTCAGCGTGCCCTGTTCGTCCAGCAGCCAGCTCAGGTGTTCGCCGCAGGCGCCGGAATTGCTCACATCCTGCGGCTCGGCAGCCGGCGCGGGGGCCGCCTGCGGCTCTTCCGCCACGAAGGGATCCTCAAAAAACTCCTCCTCGTCGAGCGGGAGCGGGGCTTCGAGCTCCGGAGCCTCTTCCCCGGGGAGCTCCTCATCGGGCGCGGATGCCTCCTCAAAAAGGGCTTCCTCCTCCGGCAGCTCCGCGGCGGCATGCTCTTCGAAGAGCTCTGCGGGCGCCTCCGCGAGCTCACCCTCGGCAAAAGCCGAGGCCGGGAACAGAGACAGGCACATCAGCACACAGAGAAGAAATGACAAAAAACGTACGCGCTTCAAATCCAAGATCTCCTTTCATTTGTTCTACCGATAATTATATGAGCTTTTATGCGGAATGACAACTTAATATTTCTTATTTTTTCACTCTACTTCGCCGGCGCAAAGAGCGGGCGCCGGACGGCCGCCGCCCGGTGACTTCACAGAAGAGGGGGAGCCCCGCAGGGAGGAAAAGGCTCACTCCGTAAAAGGCAGGCCGCAGGCGCCGTTTTGACAGAGATAATAGGTGGGCTTGCCGTCGAGCTGCGTCATGCCGGCGGTAAACGGCGCGGCCTGTGCGAGCAGCGCGTCCCCGGGCTTTTTGAGCAGCACCGTGAGCTCCGGGGCGTAGCGTCCGGCCACGCTGCGGAGCATTTCCGTCGGCGCGTCGGCTGCGCAGACCAGCTCCCGCGTCGGATAAACGCGCCCCTGCAGCGCGGTCAGCGCGAAGGCGACGCCCGCGGGGTAGTCCGCGGCATGGCCGCAGAGGAAGGCCAGCAGCCGGTCGGCGGCCTCGCGCCACTTCACCTCGCCGGTCATGCGGAAGAGCTTTTCGAAGAGAACGGCCGCGGCGCCGCTGCCGGAGGGCAGGGCCCCGTCGAAGAGCTCCTTCGGCCGCTTGATGAGCTTTTCCGCCGTGTCCGCCGTGCGGAAAAGGCCGCCCGCGGGATCGGAGAAATGCGTCGTAACATGCTCCGCCAGCGCGATCGCCTGCAGGATGTGTGCGGCGTCGAAGTCAAGCTCGTAGAGCTCCAGCAGCCCCAGCGCGGTGAAGGCGCAGTCGTCGAGCTGGGCGGGGAGAGCCGAGGAACCGTCCGCATAGCTGACGGCGGTGAAGCTCGTCGGCGCCGCCGCCCCGGCGCTGTGCAGCAGGAAATCCGCGAGCTCCTGCGCGGCCGCGGCATAGCGTGGATCGTCGAAGACCCGCGCCGCCCGCGCGAGCGCCGTCAGCATCAGGCCGTTCCAGCCTGAAAGGCGCTTGGTATCCGTGAGCAGCGCACAGCGCTCCTGCCGGAAGAGCCGCAGGCGCTCGGTGAAGTCGTCATAGCCCTCCGGGATCAGGTTCCAGCGCTGATTGATGAGCAGGTTCGGGATGCTTCTGCCGTGGAAGTTGCCCTCGGGCGTGATGTCATAGCATTCGCAGAAGTGCTTTCCGTCCTCCGCGCCGAGCACAGAGCGGACCTCCTCGGGCGTGAAAAGGTAGTATCTGCCCTCCTCGCCGCCGCTGTCGGCGTCCTGCCCGGAGGCAAAGCCGCCGTCCTCCTGCCGCAGCTCGCGCAGGCAGTAGTCCAGCGTGCTCTCCGCGACCGTGCGCCAGAGGGCGTAGTGCCCCTCCTGCCAGGCCTCGGTGAAGCACAGGGCCAGCAGGGCGTTGTCGTAGAGCGTCTTTTCAAAATGCGGCGCGAGCCATTCCCGGTCGGTGCTGTAGCGGCAGAAGCCGCCGCCGAGATGGTCAAAAATGCCGCCGCGGTACATCTGCTGCAGCGTGAATTCCGCCATTGCGCGCAGAGATCTGTCCTCCCCCAGCTTCGCCTGCCGCAGCAGGAAGAGCAGGTTCTGCGGCGCGGGGAACTTCGGCGCGGCGCCGAAGCCGCCGTAATCCTTGTCAAAGGAGGCGCGGAGCTGTTCGGCCGCTTTTTTGAGCATGCTCTCGTCGGCCCCGCCCGCGGCCGGCGCGGACTCGCGCGTCAGATACGCGGTGATCTCCGCCCCTGTTTTCAGGAGCGACTGCCGGTCGCGCTGCCAGCGGTCGGCCAGCGCGCGCAGCAGGGGCAGCAGGCCGACCCGGCCGCCGCGGCTCTCGCGCGGCAGATAGGTGCCGGCGAAGAAGGGCTGCTGCTCCGGCGTCAGGATCACGGTCAGGGGCCAGCCGCCGCTGCCGGTCAGCGCGGTGCAGACCTCCATATACACGGCGTCCACGTCGGGCCGCTCCTCGCGGTCGACTTTGACGGGCACGTAGTCGCGGTTCAGCACCGCGGCGACGGCCTCGTCCTCGAAGGACTCGCGCGCCATCACATGGCACCAGTGGCAGGTGGCGTAGCCGACGGAGAGAAAGACGGGCTTGTCCTCCCGCCTGGCCTTCTCAAAGGCTTCCGGACCCCAAGGATACCAATCTACCGGGTTTTCCGCGTGCTGCAGCAGATAGGGCGAGCGCTCGTTTGCCAGATGATTCGACATGAAAGACCTCCGGATGAGAAGGAATAATGAGAAAAAGTGTTATCTCAGCTATACCGTGCCTGTGACGAAAGGCATACCACGCTCCGCCCCGCGGCTCGCCGGTCATACGGCCAGGCAGCGGCGCGAGCGAAGCGAAGCCGTGCGCGGACGGCGCGGCGCGTTCTTTCTTTTCGGGCAAGATCCGAAAAGAAAGAATGGGGGGCGCAATTACGCAGGAAAGCTATTGCGATCGAGGAAGAAAAAAAGTATACTCTATTATACACAGATATCGCAGATTCTTGCAAGAGAGAGGAAATCGCCATGGACCATATCGACCCGATCTGCCCCTTTGACGCGAGCCAGTACACCGGCACGCCGGACGCGGAGCCCTGCGGGCGGAGCCTGCCCGTGCGCGAGCGCATCGCGAAGCTCGACGCGCTCTACAACGCCGGGAAGGAGCATGAGGCCGGGCTGCTGCTGGAGCGCAGCATCGCCGAGGCCCGCGAGATCGGCGACTGGCGCGGGGAGCTGAGCATGCTCAGCGAGCTGATGGGCCACTGCCGCCGCGGCATGGAGGAGGAGAAGGGCCTGCAGGCCGTGGCCGACGGGCTTGCGATCCTCCGCGAGCACCGCATGGGCGGCACCGTCTCCGGCGCGACCGTGATGCTCAACGCCGCGACGACGATGAAGTGCTTCGGCCGGGCGGCGGACTCCCTGCCGGTCTTCCGGCACGTCGCGCGCGTCTACGCGGACAATCTCGCCCCGGAGGACTACCGCTTCGCCGGGCTCTACAACAACATGGCCCTGAGCTATGAGGATGTGGGGGACTACGCCGCCGCCGAGCGGCATTTCAAGCTCGCCATGCAGGCCATCGGCCGCTGCCCCCACCCGGAAAACGAGCTCGCGGTCACCTTCTGCAATTTAGCGGAGCTGTACGACAAACAGGACCCGGAGGATCCGCGCTGCGCGGAGTGCATGGAGCGGGCCTGGGAGAACCTGAACGCGGAGGGCCTGCCGCGCGACGGCTACCACGCCTTCACCGTGTCCAAGTGCATCCCCAGCTTCGACTATTTCGGCTTTTTCCTCTACGCAGCCCAGCTGCGGGAGCGGGTAAAGGAGATCTATGAAAGGACTTGAAGAGGCGCGCCGCTTCTATAAGGATTTCGGCGCCGCCATGCTGCACGAGCGCTTCCCGGACTTTGAGGAGCGCATCGCCGTCGGGCTCGTCGGCCGCGGCTCGGAGTGCTTCGGCTTTGACGACGAGGTCTCGCGCGACCACGATTTCGAGCAGGGCTTCTGCCTCTGGCTCACCGACGCGGACGATATCCTGATCGGCGCGGAGCTGGCGCGGGCCTATCAGGCCCTGCCCCGCCGCGGCGCGGCGCAGCGCAGCCGCCTGGGCGAATCCAATCGCGGCCCGCGGCGCATCGGCTTTTTCTACCGCCCCTATCTCGGCAGCGAGAGCGCCCCGCGGGACTGGCGGCAATGGCTGAGCCTGCCCTCCTGGGCGCTGGCGGAGGCCACGAACGGCGAGGTCTTCCGCGACGATCTCGGCCTGTTCTCCGACATACGGGAGACGCTGCTGCACGGCATGCCCGAGGACGTGCGGAAAAAGAAGCTCGCGGCGCGGCTGATCGCGATGGCCCAGTCCGGGCAGTACAACTATGCCCGCTGCCTGCGCCACGGCGAGGAGGGCGCGGCGATGCTCGCGCTCGCGGAATTCGTGCGCGAGAGTTGCGGGGCGATCTATCTCCTGAACCGCGCGCACATGCCCTATTACAAGTGGGCCCTGCGCGGCCTGGAAACGCTGCCGCTGCTCGGCGAGATGCGGGAGCCGCTTTCTTTCCTGCTCACGGCGGAAAACGACGCCGACGGGCAGCGCGTCAAGCAGGGCGTGGTGGAGGACATCTGCGCCAGAGTGATCGAGGAGCTGCGGGCGCAGGGCCTCAGCGACGGCGGCTGGGACTTCCTCGAGCCGCACGCCTTCGCCGTACGGGAGCGGATCGGCAATCCCGAGATCCGCGCCCTGCACGTGATGGAAGGGTAGAATACGCCAAAACGACGCGGTTTCCCGGTTAATAGACCTGCAAGCCCACAGCGCACGTTCGGGCGACAGCGCACGAACGGGGAATCATGCGCATTTGTCGGCAAAGCATTGAAAAGACGAGCGTGTTTACAAGCGGCAAGCTGCGCGATGCGCCCCCCGTTCTTTCTTTTCGTCTTGCCGAAAAGAAAGAACGCGCCGCGCCCGGTGTAAGAAAGAAAAGGGCGCTCCCAAGAATAATACGTTCCTGCACCACGCCGTCCGCGGATTGGCTTCGCTTACGCTCGCGCCGCTGCCCGGTCTATCGACGGACGAAAGAGAACCACCCGGCGAGCCAGCGGACGCACGTTCGGGCGACAGCGTTCGATTCGTACCATGTCGGCCGGGGTAACGCCCAGCCTCCGTCTCAGGGCGACGGTAGCGGCCATCAGCTTACCCTTTTTGCCCGAGGGGTCAAGGGGATCCTTCCCCTTGTGTCTTTCTTTGGCATCAAAAACCGTTTCTTTCCACACGGAAAGAAATGGGTTTTGCTATGCACAGCCTGCCGCCTGTGGACAGGTAAATCTATTGCAGGATTGTCGAATAACCACCTTCCCCCATGGCGGGCAAAAACACAGAACAAAGAAGGAGTCAGCTATGCAGATCCAATGGCTCGGGCACGCGTGCTTTGCCATCACCCACAAGGGCTACACCGTGCTCATCGACCCTTACAACGCCGACTACACCAACGGCTACCCGAAGCTGCGCCTGAAGGCGGACAGGCTGCTCGTCAGCCACGAGCATTTCGGGCACAACTACCGCGAGGGCGTGCAGCTGTCCGGCCGCCCGGAGTCCGACTGCCCCTTCGAGATCTCGACGCTGCGCGTGCCGCATGAGTTCAAGCTGGGCAACTGGCGCGGCTTCTGCGACATCCACATCCTCGAGGCCGACGGCTGTAAGCTCGTACACATGGCCGATCTCGGCACCCAGCTCGACGGCGGGCAGATCTCCCGGCTCTACGGGGCGGACGTGTGCATGATCTGCGCGGGCTCGGCCACGGCTCTGCCCTCGCAGGAGGCTAAGCGCGCCACCGACGAGATCATGGCGAAGGTCATCATCCCCATGCACTACCGGGACGGGAACCGCGGCGGGCACCGCCTGGAAATGGTCAAAGACTTCGCCTGGCACTTCGAGTCCCCGGAGTTCATCCATTACTACGACACGGATACCTTTGAAGTCACGCCGGATATGGAGCCGCAGGTGGCCGTGCTCAAGTATCTGGGGCCGGAGGCCTGGGGCGCGCTGCTGCAGGAGCCAGAAAAGCGGGAAAAGCGCTCGCTGCTCTCGTCGCTCCTGCGCAGAAAATAAGCGGCCGCGGCTGTTTACAGCCGGACAAAAATGTGTTATAAATAAAGCAAGCCCAAACCAAAATACGGAATGAAAATATTACAGGAGGAGAACAACATGGTCAACTTTTCCGACAGAATGAGCGGCATCAGAGCGTCCGACATCCGCGCGCTGCTCAAGCTCACCGCCCAGCCAGACATCATTTCTTTCGCCGGCGGCCTGCCCGCGCCCGAGCTCTTCCCGGTGGAGGACATTCGGACCGCTTTTGACGCCGTCATGGAGGAAAACGGCCGCGTCGCCCTGCAGTACGGCCAGACCGAGGGCTACGCCCCGCTGAGAAAGCACATCGTCAACCGCATGGCCGCGAAGAACAATATCCACAGCGATCCCGAGCATGTGATCCTGACCGCCGGCAGCCAGCAGGGTCTGGACTTCGTCGGCAAGCTGTTCCTCAACCCCGGCGACGTGGTCGTTCTGGAGAGCCCGAGCTACCTCGGCGCGATCAACGCCTTCAAGCAGTACCAGCCCAACTTCGTCTCCGTGCCCACGGATGAAAACGGCATGATCATGGAGGAGCTGGACAAGGTGCTCGCCACCACGCCCAACGTCAAGCTCATCTATATCATCCCCGACTTCCAGAACCCCTCCGGCCGCACCTGGCCGCTGGAGCGCCGCAAGCAGTTCATGGAGATCATCGGCAAGTACGGCGTGCCCGCCATCGAGGACAACCCCTACGGCGACCTGCGCTTCAAGGGCGAGTTCCTCCCCGCGCTCAAGAGCATGGACGAAAAGGGCCTCATCATCTACTTCGGCACCTTCTCCAAGATCCTGAGCCCCGGCTTCCGCCTCGGCTGGATCTGCGCCAATGAGGAGATCATCGAGAAGGTCAACCTGATCGCGCAGGCGGCCGTCCTGCAGACCGCCACCGTCAACGCGATGGTCGTCTCCAAGTATCTGGACATGTTCGACATCGACGCCCATGTGGCCAAGATCCTGCCGGTCTACAAGCACCGCTGCGGCCTGATGATCGACACCATGCGCGAGTGCTTCCCCGAGGAGGCGAAGTTCACCGATCCTGACGGCGGTCTCTTCACCTGGTGCGAGCTGCCCGATTACGTCAACACCCGCGAGCTCGCGGCTGTCGCGCTGGAGAACAAGGTGGCCTTCGTGCCCGGCTCCGGCTTCTACCCGAAGGGCGACGTCAACAACGGCATGCGCCTCAACTACTCCTGCTCTCCCGACGACAAGATCATCAAGGGCATCCATATCCTGTCTGACGTGATCAAGGGAGCCCTGAAGTAATGCCGCTGGAGATCGGCCTCAAGGGCGCCGCCTCGGTGGAGGTCGTACCGGAGAACACGGCCGCCGCGGCGGGCAGCGGGGCGCTCCCCGTTTTCGCCACGCCCTGCATGATCGCCCTGATGGAGCAGGCGGCGCTGGAGTCGGTGCAGCCCTTCCTGGACGAGGGGCAGGGCACCGTCGGCACGCGCATCGAGGTCTCGCATCTGGCGGCCACGCCCGTCGGCATGACGGTACGGGCCGAGACCGAGCTTGCGGAGATCGACCGCAAGCGCCTCGTCTTCACGGTGCGGGCCTTCGCGGGCGAGGAGCTGATCGGCGAGGGGCGGCATGAGCGCTTTATCGTCGACAACGGGCGCTTCATGCAGAAGGCGCTCGCCAAGCTGAATTGATTTCATAACGCGAAACACGGGACAAGCCCAATGGCCTGTCCCGTGTTTCCATATGCTTGTTTCAGCCGTCTTCCGCCAGCGCGCCCGCGTCGGCGAAGACGCGGCGGATGCGCCGGGCGTAGAGCTTGACCTCGGCCGGGGCGTCGTCGAGCGGCATGCGCAGCACGAAGCGGCTGCCGCGGTGGGGGAGCCCGGTCAGCACGTCGTACAGCGCGTCCAGGTTCTCGCCGTACCAGTCCTCCCACTGCAGCTTCTGGCGCAGCTCCTGATACAGCTCGCCGATCTCGGCGCAGGCGGTGAAGTCCACGAATACCGTGCCGGTCAGCGCGGTCAGCAGCGCCTCGCAGCCCTCCAGCACGTCCCGCCAGGTCTGCTCGAAGTCGCGCGTGTACCAGGGGTCGGCGATGGCCTCCCCCGGCCGCCCGGCGTAGTCGAGCAGATTGCGCAGCTTCCCGTCCGGGTCCCCGTGAAACACGCGGCGCATGTTCCAGAGGTTTTCCTCGTCCATGCCGATGAGCAGGTCGAAGTCCTCATAATCGCCGCGGCGGATCTGCCGGGCGGTCTTCCCGCCGCACGAAATACGGTGCTCGTGGAGCACCCTGCGCATGGGCGGGTAGACGGGATTGCCGATCTCCTCCGTGCTCGTGGCGGCGGAGTCGATCACAAACTCGTCCGAGAGCCCGGCGCGCCGCACGAGCTCCTTCATCACGAACTC
>CAMJQX010000037.1 GCA_946408145.1 uncultured Clostridia bacterium | reverse complement strand
AGACACCGCCCTTTCACGGCGGTAACATGGGTTCGAGTCCCGTACGGGTCACCACGTCAGAATAACACCACGAGGTCATCAGCCGCCGCGAGCGGCGTCAGTTCGACCGATGGTGTTATTCTTCCTTTTCAGCCGCGACCCGCTGACGCTGGGCTCGCGTCTGATATGGGTTTGGATTTGGAGTTCTGTACTTCGCCAAAAAAGAGAGAGTCCAAACAGGGCTCTCTCTTTTTTGGTGCCGCGCCTTCGGCGCGGGTCGATCCGCTTCGCTCAATTATCGCGAGAGGGTCATACCCTCCCCTCTCGCGCTCTCCCCATGCCGGCTTTCCCACCGCTTCGGGTCCCGGTTTTCGTACTTCACCAAAAAAGGAGAGACGATCCTCTGCAGTCTGAACGCACATTTGACAGTTTGGGCGATTTTGGCGTATAATGGCAACACCTTTTTGTTAATTGCACTTTCTGCGATCGTCTGCGCATGAGCGATCGTTTCGCGGGCGTGAACCCTGCCCGCCGATCTCCTTCATTCTGCGCGCTTGTCCTTTTGTCCCCGGTCCGCGCGCGGCATATATTCCGGAAAGGTGGATAAGCTTTGAAAGAAAAGATCCTGACCTTCTTCCTTGGGCGGCGTCTGGAGGACACTGAGCTGAGCGAAGAGAAATTCAACGTCCTGTGGGGCATCCCCATCTTCGCCAGCGACGCGATCTCCTCCGTAAGCTACGCCGGAGAGGAGATCCTGCTGGTGCTGGTGCCGGTGCTCGGCATGGTCTCCTTCCGCTATTTTCTGCCGATCGTCGCGGCGATCATCTGTCTGCTCGGCATCCTCGTGTTCTGCTACCGGCAGACCATCGAGGCCTACCCCGAGGGCGGCGGCGCGTACATCGTGGCCTCGGACAACCTGGGCGAAAAGATCGGCCTGATCGCGGGCGGCTCCCTGATCATGGACTACATCCTGACCGTCGCGGTCAGCTCCTGCGCGGGCGCCGCGGCCATCACCTCCGCCTTCCCCTCCATGCTGCCGTACAAGGCGATCCTGGCCTTTCTGATCATCTGCCTGCTGACCTGGGGCAACCTGCGCGGAATCCGTGACTCCTCCGTGATGTTCGGCGTGCCGACCTACCTGTTCATCCTGACGATGCTCTCCCTGATCGTGACCGGCATCGTCAAGTACAGCCTCGGCCTGGCCACCCCGGCAGAAGAGGCGGTCATGGCCGCAAACTCCGCGGAGCTCGCGGCCGACGCGATGGTGATCCTGATCCTCAAGGCCTTCGCCTCCGGCTGCACGGCGCTGACGGGCGTGGAGGCGGTCTCCAACGGCGTGCCCAACTTCAAGGAGCCCGCGCCGCAGCACGCCAAGAAGGTGCTGCTCGCCATGGCGGGCTTCGTATGCATCATCTTCTTCGGCGTGAGCCTGCTGATCTCCCTCTACAAGATCGTTCCCTCCGAGGACGCGACAGCCGTCAGCTTGCTGGCCGCAGCCGTCTTCGGCAGGAGCAGCACGATGTTCTACGTCACGCAGGTCATGACCGTCGTCATCCTCTCGCTCGCTGCGAACACCGCCTTTGCGGATCTGCCGCTCCTGATGAGCCTCATCGCCGGACACGGTTATCTGCCCAAGCAGCTCGTCAACCGCGGCTCCCGCCTGAATTTCTCCAACGGCATCCTCTTCCTGTTCGGGATGGCCTCCCTCCTCGTGTTCATCTTCCGGGGCAGCCAGCACCTGCTGCTGCCGCTGTACGCGAGCGGCGTGTTCATCTCCTTCTTCCTCAGCCAGTTCGGCATGTTCACGCACTGGCGCAAACGGAAGGGGCCGCACTGGAAACTCAAGGCGGCGATCAACGGCTTCGGCAGCGTCCTGACCGGCTCGGTGCTGATCATCATCGTGATCATGAAGTTCATGCGCGGCGCCTGGGTCGCTCTGCTGCTGATCACACTTTTCATTCTCATTATGCTCCGGATCAAGCGCCACTACGAGAGGGTCAGCGACGATCTGACCATCTCCTCCGTGGAGAAGGCTCTGGCGGAGATCAACCGCGAAAAGACCGCGCGGGTCATCATCCCCGTGCAGTCCCTGAACAAGTCCTTTATCAAGACGCTCAACTGCGCGCTCAGCTGCGGTTTCTCCTCCATGGAGCTGTACAGCGTGTGCAGCACGGAGGAGCAGGCGCTGCGGATCAGAGAGCAGATCGAGGCGCTCGGCGTCGACTGCGAATTCCGCTACGATGTCACGACCCTGCGCAACACCAGCGAGATCCTGCTCGCGCACATCAAGCAGGAGGCGGCGGCCTCGGACAAGGAACGCCTGATCGTCATGATGGGCGGCCTCGTGGTGACCTCCCCCCTCGCCAGGATCCTGCACAACAGCACGACGCACCGCCTGATGCGGAGGATGGAGACCTACCGGAACGTCTACGTGTTCTCCGTCCCCTATGTCATCGAGTAGGCCCGCCGAAATCGGATATATCGGCAAAAAGGAACTCCGCCGCACGGCGGAGTTCCTTTTTGCTGGATCTGAAAAGCGAAGGCCGTATCCGTCAGCCCTTGACGCCGCCGGAGGTGAGGCCGGCGGTCAGGTGCTTCTCGATGGACATGAAGAGGATGACGACCGGGATCGTCGCCAGCAGCGAGGCGGCGAAGAGGTACTGCCACTCGATCATGTTGAAGGACGAGAACTGCGTGATGCCGACGGTGATCGGGCGGTTCGAGGCCGTGGAGATCAGGACCGTCGAGATCGTGTATTCGTTCCACGCGTTGATGAACACGAAGATCAGCGCCGTCACGATGCCGGGGGCCGCCATCGGGATCAGCACCCTTGTGAGCGCGCCGACGGTGCCGCAGCCGTCGATGAGCGCCGCCTGCTCCATTTCCGGGGAAATGGACACGAAGGTGCCGCGCAGGAGCCAGATGGCAAAGGCCTGGTTGAAGGCCGCGTTGATGAGCATCAGGCCCACGACCGAATCGTTGAGGTGCAGGGTGTTCATCAGCTGGGAGATGCCGATCAGCAGCACCACGGGCGAGAACATCTGGCTCATGATGACGAAGCCGAGGAAGGCCTTCTTGCCTCTGAAGCTCATGCGCGCCATCGCATAGGCCGCCGGTATGCCGCAGAGCATGGCGACCGCTGTCGCGCCGCCGGCCACCATAAGGGAGTTGAGCAGGTAGCGCGGCACGCCGCGGCGGATGATGTCCGTCAGGTTGCTCCAGATCCACTTGGTCGGGAACATGTGCAGGAAATACATGTCCAGCGTCTCCGCGTTGGAGCGGAAAGCCGTGATGGTCATGACGTAGTAGGGATAGAGGGTGATGAGGCAGACCACGACCACGAAGAAATACAGCAGGCCGCGCAGCACGGAGTTCTTGATCGCGCCGCAGCGCAGCTGGATCGCCGCGAGCAGGCTGATGCCGATCGCCGGCAGCAGGAGCCAGGCGAGACCGGAGCTGCGGTAATTCAGCCCGCCGAGCGCGTCCGCGACGCTCTCACCCATCTGCCCGTCAAAGAGGAAGCGATCCATGCGCGAGAAGAAAAGCTCCTTCCCCTCCTCCATCAGCCCGGCGTTGTACAAGCCGAGCTGGCGGGAGAAGGCGTAGTTGTTCATCATGATCAGCACCGGCACCAGCAGCAGCGCGATCAGCGCCGCCGCACAGGCCGCGCCGCGCAGGATGCGGCTGCGGCGGTCGAGGTAGCGGTGCAGCAGATCCGGAGCGCTCGCATAGCCCGCCGCTGCCAGGAGCGCGCTCAGCCCAAGGCAGAGCAGCAGCGCGGACAGCACATGGGACGAGGCGAAGCCCTTCCCCAGGAAGGAGAAGAGGTTCTTCCCATAGGTCTGACTCAAGGTGAAGGTGACAAGAGAGGTGGTCTTGCCCTTGGAGTTGACACGCTCCAGCACATCCTCGTGAAGGCTGACTTCAAAGCCCTGCGTGCGGTATTCCTCGGCCACGGCCTCCACCTCGGCCTTTGCCGCGGTGTATTTTTCATCGCCCACGAAGGTGTTGGCGGATTTCTTGGTGTAGATCTGCGCCTCAAAGCTGAAAAGCGGCAGGCTCAGCAAAATCAGCGTCAGGACGATGCCGAGGAGGAGGAACAGCAGCGCGCGCCGGTTCTGGCGCTTGGTTTCGGGAAAGTTCACTGCTCATCCTCCTTTCGCATGACGCCCATCATATACACGCCCGCGCATACGCAGAGGATCAGGAAGCCGATCACGGAGAGCGCCGTTGCCGGGCCCTTCTTGCGCTCGTAGAAGGAGAGCATGTACAGATACGTGATCATCGTATCTGTCTTGTGGGCGGGGGCGCCCTTGGTCATGGTGTAGACGATGGGGAAGGAGTTGAAGACATAGATGATATTCAAAACGGTGCTGACGGTCAGGGAGGGGCGCACCATCGGCAGCGTGACGTGCCGTAGCTTGCCCCAGAAGCCCGCCCCGTCCATGATGGCGGCCTCATACAGGGAGCCGTCGATGGACTGCAGGCCCGAAAGCACACAGAAGGTGACAAAGGGAACGGTGACAAAAATGCCGACGGCACACTCCCAGACGAATTCGATCTGGTAGCTGGAGCGCCAGTTGACCGCCTGCTGGATGACGCCGAGGTTCAGCAGGACGTTGTTGAGGTTGCCGTATTCATACTTGATGATGTAGTTCCAGACAGAGGCCTGGATGACCAGCGAGGTGGCCCAGGGGAAGACAAGGATGGAGCGCGCGATCTTGCGGCCGTGGAACTTCTGGTTGAGGACCATGGCGATGATGAAGCCCAGCAGCGTGGAGATGCCCACGACGGACAGCACCCACCAGAGCGTGTTGAGCATGACGGTTTTGAACGCGGGGAGCTTCACCGCGTCGACGTAGTTCTGAAAGCCGATGAACTCGCCGATCACGCCGCCCTGGGAAATGCGGCTGAAGGAGAGCTTGAAGACGATCAGGATCGGGAAGACCACGAAAACGGCGATCAGCAGCATGCTGGGCAGCAGCCACACGTAGGGCTCCCATTTGTTTCTGTTGAGTCGGGTATTCACTCCGCAACCCCCTCTTCGGGTTTTCGATGATGACGAAAGAAAACGGACTCGGCGTATTTCAGCCGAGTCCGTTGGATTCCAAAGATCAGCCTGCGACTTCAGCCTGCAGCGCATCCAGACCGGCCTGGATATCGCCGCCGATCAGAGCCTCCTGCTCGACCGTGGTGACGCCCTGACGGACCTGAGCCCACTCAGCCTTGGCGGCGGGGTAGAACTGGCAGCTGCCCAAAACGTCAAGCCAGGCGGCGAAGGAAGGATCGGCCTCGACCAGAGCCTCAACGGCGGAGTTGACGGCGGGCAGGAAGCCCTCCATGCTGACCCAGCCGACGTAGTTCTCGGGACGATAGAAGAACTCGAGGAACTTGCCGATGGCCTCGTTGCGGGCCGCCTGATCGGGAGCGGACTCATCCTTGAAGGCCATCACGCGGTCCATGACGCCGACGGAGGAGCCGGTCTTGCCCTCGTTGGCGGGGATGCCGGCGGTAGCCATGTTGATCTCGCCGCCCTTGTCAGCGACATAGGTGGGCAGCTGGTTGGTGGTCAGCAGCATGGCGAGCTTGCCGGCGGCAAACATATCCTGCAGATCGTAACGGGTCTCGGTAGCGGGGTTGGGGTTGGTGAAGCCCTTCTGAACAAGGCCGACGGAGAACTGAACGGACTCGACGTTCTCCGGGCTGTTGAGGGCCCAGTTGCCGTCAGCGTCGACAAAGCCGCCGCCGTTGCCCCAGGCGTAGTAGGCGAAGCAGGCCTGGCCTTCGTCGGTGGTCATGTCGATGCCCCAGGGGTACACGTCGCCGCCGTAGTAGTCAAGGATGGCCTGGCAGGCGTCTTCCAGCTCAGCCCAGGTGGTGGGGACTTCCACACCGGCCTCTTCCAGCAGGTCGACATTGTAGAACAGGGCGCGGGCGGAGGCCAGATCGGGCACGGCCCACACGACGTCGTCAATGACAGACTCGGCGATGAAGGCGGGGAAGAAGTCGGCGAACAGCTCCTCAGGGCAGTAGTCCTGAACGGGCATCAGCAGCCCGTCGGGCACGAACTCGGAGAAGGTGTCGATATTGAGGATGTCGGGCGCATTGTTGTTGGCAATGCGGGTGTCGACGACCTGGTGCACGTCGTTCCAGGAAACGACTTCCAGGTTCAGCTTGATGCCGGGGTTCTCGGCTTCGAACTTCTCAACGAAGTTGGAGCCGTCCATGCCCTTGCCCAGGAACCACTCGTTGGTGTTCGGGCCATACTGGCAGATGATGACGTCCAGGGTGATTTCGTCATCGGCAAAGGCGACGGTGCCGAAGCAGCCGAGGCTCATGACCATGACGAGCGCAAGCAGCAGTGCGAGGAACTTTTTCATACTGGTCTTCTCCTTACATAAAAAATATTGCCGGAGCAACTGGGCATATTTTAATTCTCTTTTATGCTTTTGTCAACCGATCCCGCATTTGTCACGGTTTTCCCGTAATCATTTTGTCGATATTCCACAAAATCAATTCAAAAAATTGTATAATTCACAGATTGTCCGGCGCCGGAAAAAGCGCTTGCGAAAGCATGACGCGTGCAGTATATTAAATGGATGGAAAGGGGTGCGATCAAGGAAATGTCCATCGCGGAAGGCAAGGGAAAATGGCTCTGGAGCGCGGCGATGCTGTGCGTCTGGGCGACGGTGATCTGGATCTTCCTGTCCAACCACGGCAACCTGAGCGTGCAGCAGCTGCTCGACTACACGCCGGAGGAGCCGGTGAAGGCCGCCTTCGTCATGCTGGGGCTCTTCTGCCTGAAAAGCCTGGACTTCATCATGCACTCCGGCATCCTCTACGCAGCCGACGGCGTCATGTTCCCCCTCCCTGCCGCCATGGCGCTCAACCTGGTCGGCGCTGCCATCATCTGCACCGCGCCGTATTTCGTCGGCCGCAGCCTCGGCACGCCCGTCGCGCAGAAGCTGCGCGCGAAGTACCCGAAGCTCGCCAACATCGAAAAGCTGCGGCTGGGCGACGGTTTTCTCACCGCGATGTTCCTGCGCGTGGCAAGCACCCCGCTGACCGTCGCCAGCATCTACATGGGCGCCACGGGAATGCGCTTCGGCCCCTATCTGGCGGGCTCACTTGTGGGCCTGATCCCGGTCATGGCCAGCTATGCCGTCATGGGCGCCGCGGCGGACGACCCCGGCTCCCCGAAGTTCATCGCCGGGGCGGGAGCCATCGCCGTCACCACCATCGTATCCATCGTGATCTATGCCCTGCTGCTGCGCCGCGCCTACAGGAGGCAGACCGCAGCGGAAGAAGGAGTCCCCAATGACGAATGAAGCAATCCTCCAGTATGCCGCCGCCCTCAAGGCGGGGCAGCGATACAGCAAAACTGCCGCCGCCCGCGGCGAAGCGCTCTACCCCGCCGTGCTCGACGACCTGACGCGCGGCGCCGCGCTGGCCGGACAGGTCGATCTCGGCCTCGTGGACGTGCCGGCCGACCTCATCATCGGCACCAAGACCGCCGGGCGCACCAGCGCGCTGGCCGGCAACTTCATGCCCCTGCTCGGTGAGCGGAGCGAGTTTGCCGCCAAGTGGATCGCCCTGTGCGATGCGCATCTGAGCGAGGGCATCCGCGACCCCGTCAAGTGCTTTGAATACCTGGGCCGCTTCTATGTGCAGGAGGGCAACAAGCGCGTCAGCGTGCTCAAGAGCTACGACGCCCCGACCATCCCCGCGCTGGTCACCCGCATCCTGCCGGCCTACTCGGACGATCCGAAGACGCAGCTCTATTACGAATTCACCGCGTTCTACGCGCTCTCGCGGCTGTACGGCGTGGAATTCCGCCACGCCGGAGACTACGCCCGTCTGCAGGCCGCGCTGGGCTTCGAGCCCGACCATGTCTGGACGGAGGACGAGCGGCGGCGCTTTTCCTCGGGCTTCTCGCTCTTCAAGGCCGCCTTTGCCCGCTGCAGCGCCCGCGCCCCCGAGATCACCCCGGCCGAGGCGCTGCTGGGCTGGCTGGCGCTCTACCCCTTCTCCTCGCTGCGTGACCTGAGCGCCGCCCAGCTCTATCAGCAGCTCGACAAGCTCTGGCCGGATATCAGCGTCCGGGAGGAGCCCTCCCCCATCGCGGTGAGCACCGAGCCGAAGGAAAAAGGCGAGTCCGTCCTCACGAAGCTGCGGCGCGCCGCGCTCGCAGATCATCTCAGCATCGCCTTCCTCTACGCCTACGATCCGGAGACCAGCGCCTGGACGCGCGCCCACGACGAGGGTCGGAAGTATCTGGAGGAGAAGCTGGGCGAGCATGTGGACATCCTGATCGAGCACGCCTACAATCACGACTATCTCGGCGCGATCGAGCGCGCGGCGGAGGCCGGCGCAAAGCTCATCTTCGCCACCACTCCCGCCATGGTCGCCGACTGCCGGAAGGCCGCCGCCCTGCACCCGGAGCTGAAGATCCTCAACTGCTCGCTTTCGCAGCCCTATACGGGCCTGCGCATGTACTACAGCCGCCTGTATGAATATAAATTCATCGCTGGCGCCGTCGCGGGCATCATGGCGCGCGGCAAGCCGATCGGCTACGTCGCCAACTACCCGATCTTCGGCACGCCCGCGGACATCAACGCCTTCGCCCTCGGCGCGCGCTCGACCGATCCGGAGGCCCGCGTCCTGCTGCGCTGGACCTGCACGGCGGGCGATCCGGTGGAAGAGCTGATGGAGAGCGGCGTGCGCGTCCTCTCCAACCGCGATGTGATCCGGCCGGAGCGCACGCGCAGCGCGCTCGAGCTCGGCACCTACATGCTCGACGAGGAGGGCAGCCCGAGCCCGCTGGTCCTCCCCCGCTGGAACTGGGGCAAGCTCTACGAGCAGATCATCCGCAGCGTTTTCAGCGGCGCCTGGGCCGACATCGAGCGCACCAAGGCCATCCACTACTGGTGGGGCATGGACAGCGGCGTGGTCGACACGGACTTCGGCGATGCGCTCCCGCCCGGTGTGCGCAGTCTGGCCAACATCCTGCGCAGCGGCTTCACAGCCGGGATGATCCGGCCCTTCCTTATGGAGATGCGCGATCAGGAGGGGACGCTTCGCAGCGACGGCAGCGAGCCGCTCACGCCGGAGCAGGTCATGAAGATGGACTGGCTCGCGGAGAATGTCGACGGGGAGATCCCCTCTTTCGACAAGCTGCTGCCCATGTCCAGGGACACGGTGCGGCTGCTCGGCGTCTACCGCGAAAAGCTCCCGCCCGAAAAGGAGGCCCCGCAGCTATGAAATTGCTTCTCATCTCCGACGAGGAAGACAGATACCTCTGGGATCACTACCAGCCCGGCTGTCTGAGCGGCATCGACATGATCCTCTCCGCCGGGGACCTGAAGAGCGTGTATCTCAGCTTCCTCGTGACCATGGCCAACAAGCCCCTGCTTTACGTCCACGGCAACCACGACAACCTCTACGACAAATACCCGCCCGAGGGCTGTGAATGCATCGACGACCGTCTCGTGACCGTGAACGGTCTGCGCATCCTCGGCCTCGGCGGCAGCCAGCGCTACAAGGAGGGCCCCTATCAGTACACCGAGCGCCAGATGGCCTGGCGGATCCGGAAACTGGAGCGGAAGATCAGAAAAGCCGGCGGCGTAGACATCGTACTGACCCACGCCCCGCTGCGCGGCTACGGCGATATGGACAGCCTTGTTCACCGCGGCTTCGAGGCCTTTCAGCCGCTGCTCGACAAGTGGAAGCCCCGCTATCTTGTCCACGGGCACGTCCACCTCAGCTACGGCGCGAAGCAGCCGAGGATCCAGCAGTACGGCGAGACGACGCTCATCAACGCCTGCGGGAAATACACGCTGGAAATATGACGGAATACCTGTTCAGGCACGGACGCTTTCGGGCGTCTGTGCCTGTTATTTTTCTGTAACTTTATCTTGAAAAACGACCGCGGATAAGGTAATATAATAAAATAGAGTATCCCGCCATGAATCATCATTCTTACATACGGGAGGAACACATGAAAAAGAACAAGAAATTGCTCGATCTGATCGGCGCCGGCTGCGGCGTATTCCTGCTGATCGTGCTGCTTGTCAGCATCATCTCCAGCGCCATAGCCTCCGCGCCTCCCAAGGGCGCCGTCACGCTGACGGGCACCGCCCCCGGGCGCAATGCCGACGTGTCGGTCGAGGTCGTCACCGACGGCAGCAAGCTCGCCGGTATCACCGTAACGTCCCACGAGGAGACGGAGGGCATCGGTACCATGGCCGTGGAGCAGCTGCCCGCCGCGATTGTCGAAGCAAACTCCCTCGCCGTCGACAACGTGAGCGGCGCCACCATCAGCTCCGAGGCCATCAAGGCCGCCGTGGCAGACGCCCTGACGCAGGGCGGCTTCGATCCCGTCGCCCTCGGTTATGTGGCCGCCGCGCCCGTGGAGGAGTCTGTGCCCGTCCCGGTCGTCGAGGAGGTCGAGGAGCCCGCCGAGGCTCCGGCGCCTGTTGAGGTTTCCGCCGAGGCGCAGACGCTGACCGGTTCCGGCATGGGCATCGACGGTCCCGTAGTCGTCCAGATCACGGCCGACGCCGAGCGCATCTATGACGTACAGGTCACCGAGCAGAACGAGACCGTCGGCATCGGTTCCGTTGCGGTCGAGAAGCTGCCCGCCGCCATCGTGCGTGCCAACTCCATCGCCATCGACGGCATCTCCGGCGCGACCGTCACGAGCACCGCTATCAAGGACGGCATCCGTGAAGCCCTCGCCTCCGGCGGCATCGACGCTGCCTACTTCGAGGAGCTGCACGAGACCGCGGCTGCGGCGCCCGTCGAGAAGGACGAGGTCACGCTCGACTATGACGTGGTCGTCGTCGGCGCCGGCGGCGCGGGTCTGACCGCCGCCGTGCGCGCCACCCAGGAGGGCGCCAGGGTCCTCGTGGTCGAGAAGATGCCTCTCGTCGGCGGCAACAGCCTCCGTGCCGAAGGCGG
>CAMJQX010000036.1 GCA_946408145.1 uncultured Clostridia bacterium | reverse complement strand
GTGATCCTGAACATCGAGGCCGACCATCTGGACTTCTTCCGGGATCTCGCGGATGTGGAGGACTCCTTCCGCGCCTTCGCCGAGCGCGTGCCCGGCTACGGAAACGTCGTGGCGAACTATGACGATCAAAACACCATGGACACCCTCAAGGGCCTCGACCGCAAGATCGTCACCTTCGGCCTGAGCCCGGAGGCGGACGTGCATGCGGAGAACGTGCGCTATCACGGCGCCAGATCCAAATTCGATATTTACTACAAGAATAACTTCTTTACCGACGTTACGCTCAACGTTCCCGGTGAGCACAACGTGAAAAACGCCCTCGCGGCCACGGCGGCGGCCATCTGCCTCGGCGTGCGCCCCCTCTCCGTCAAGTACGGCCTTGCCGGCTTCAGCGCCGCCGGCCGCCGCTTTGAGTTCAAGGGCAAGTTCAACGGCGCGGACGTGTACGACGATTACGCCCACCACCCCGGGGAGCTGAAGGCGCTGCTCGACACGGTGGAGAAGCTCAACTATCAGCGCACGGTGCTTGTGTTCCAGCCGCACACCTATTCGCGCACGCGTTCTCTGTTTGA
This sequence comes from uncultured Clostridia bacterium, assembly GCA_946408145.1. The sequence goes on along the minus strand of CAMJQX010000036.1, from coordinate 10,458 downwards.
TGACTTCGTCAAGCAGCTGAGCCGCCCCGATGTGCTGCTGCTGGCGGAGATCTATGCCGCGCGCGAGCAGAACACCATCGGCATCTCTTCGGCGGATCTGGCCGCGAAGATCGAGGGCTCCCGCTTCTTCCCCAGCTTTGAAGAGCTGGAGGCCGCCCTGCGCGAGACGGCACAGCCCGGCGACATCATCCTGACCGTCGGAGCCGGCAACGTGTTCCGCGTCGGCGAGGATCTGGTCGGCCAGGCGTAAGGGAAGACCGCCGCATCAAAACGCTGAACGATAAGAATGGCAGATCAAAACTCCGGCAGCATCTGCTGCCGGAGTTTTTGCCCGTAACGACGGCGCGGATCCCGACAGAAGAAAAAGGGAGGATCTTATCCCATGAGAGACAGAATCGCAGCGCTGTTCCTGCTGCTGCTCCTGCTGCTGGCATTCGCGCTGCTGCTTAGCTTCAGCGACGGCGGCGCAGCGCCGGCTGCCGTCCCCAAGACGACTGCGCCCTCCGCAGAGCCGACCGCATTGACGCCGGAGCCTACGCCGGAACCGACGCCGGAGCCGACGCCGAAGCCGACGCCGGAACCGACGCCGGAGCCCACGCCGGAACCGACGCCGGAGCCTACGCCGGAACCTACGCCGGAGCCTACGCCGGAACCCACGCCGGAACCGACGCCAAAGCCGACGCCGGAACCGACGCCGAAGCCCACGCCGGAACCGACGCCGGAGCCGACGCCGAAGCCGACGCCGAAACCGACGCCGGAGCCCACGCCGAAGTCTACGCCGAAGCCTACGCCGGAACCCACGCCGGAGCCGACGCCGGAGCCCACGCCGGAACCGACGCCGGAACCGACCCCTGAGCCCACGCCCAAGCCGATCCCGAGTCCGACGCCGAGACCGAGACCCACGCCGGAACCCACGCCGGAACCGACCCCAACGCCGATCCCTCTGCCCGACTCCTGGTTCGACGACGCGCTCTTCTTCGGCGACTCCATCTCCGTCACGCTGGAGAAGCACTGCGCGATGAGCGGCGATCTGGGCGACGCCCTGTTCCTGTGCGAGTTCTCCTACTCCGTGCACAACGCATACACCGGCAATCTGAAGATATGGTACCAGTCGCGGCAGTATTCTCCGGCTGACGTGGTGCCGCTGACCGGCGCGAACAAGATCTTCGTCATGCTCGGCGTCAACGACATCGCGCTCTACGGCGGGATCGACAAAACGATGCTGTACTGGGACGATTTCATCGCGAAGATACGCGAGCAGAGCCCCGACGTTGTGATTTTCATCGAGTCCAGTCTGCCGATCTACTACAGCGCGCAGTACAGCGCATGGAACAACGATCTCTTTGACGAGTACAACGAACGCCTGCGGGCCTTCTGCGAGGAGAAAGACTGCGTCTTTGTGGACATCGCGCATTATTTCAAGAACGACAAAAACAGCCTCGCGGACGAGTACTGCTCGGACTATTACTGCCACGTGACCTATGCGGCCACCGAAGTATGGACAGAGCAGCTGAAAAACCCCGCGAACTATTCTGTGGATCCGAGGAGTATCGAATATGGCAAGAAAGACTAAGGCTGTCCTGCTGATCGTGCTCGCGGCCCTGCTCCTGTTCACGGCGGCCTGCGGACAGGAGCAGGCACGGCACGCGGACATGCAGGCGATCTGCGATGAGATCGCAAAGCTGCCGGAGCAGCCGGAGATGCTGCCCCTGTCGGCCAAGAAGCTCGGCAGCTATTACGGGATCGACGCGGACAGCTGCCCGCAGGCGATCGTCATGATCTGCGGCGACGGGCTGCGTGTGGACGAGATCTGGCTGATCGAGGCCGGCAGCGAGGAGCAGGCCGAAGAGATCCTGAGCATCGCCAAATCGCACGTCGAGCAGGTCTGCAGCGAGACCGAAAACTATCTGCCCGAGCAGTACGCGGTGGCAAAGCAGGCCCGCACGCTCCGGATCGGCAGCAGTGCGGCGCTGTTCATCTCGCCCGACGCGGAGGCGATGGAGGAGATCTTCCGTCAGGGCTTCAAGGGCTGAGCGCCATCCCGGGATAAGGAGTATTCAGCTTGGTTTTTTCGAGCAATATCTTTCTGTTTTTCTTCCTGCCGGCGGCGCTGGGCCTGTACTATCTCATGCCGCGCCGGTTCCGCAACGCGGCGCTGCTTGCGTCCAGCCTCATCTTCTACGGCTGGGGCGAGCCGAAGTATCTGCTGTTGATGCTCGCGGTGATCGCGCTCAACTACATCAGCGGTCTGCTGATCGCATGCCGCCGCGAGCGCGGCGCTTCGGCGAAGGCGGTGCTGCTCTGTGCGCTCGTGCTCAACCTCGGCCTGCTCGCGGCCTTCAAGTATACGGGCTTTTTCTGCCGCACGCTGCGCCTGCTGCCGGGGCTCTCCCGTCTGCCGGTGCCGCAGATCGCCCTGCCCATCGGCATCTCCTTCTACATTTTTCAGGCCCTGAGCTACACCATCGACGTGTACCGCGGCGAGACGGAGGTGCAGCGGGATCTTCTCCGCTTCGGAACCTACGTCTCGATGTTTCCGCAGCTGATCGCGGGGCCCATCGTTCGCTACCGCGACGTGGCGGCGCAGCTTGCGGACAGAAGAGAGAGCCTGCGGCAGTTTGCCGCCGGCGTTTCGCTCTTCATCCTCGGCCTTGCCAAAAAGGTGCTGCTGGCCAATCAGATGGGGGCCATGTGGGAGGCGCTGCGCGGACAGGGCGGCACGCTGAGCGCCTGGGCGGGCATGTTCGCCTACACCCTGCAGATCTATTTTGACTTCTCCGGCTATTCGGACATGGCGATCGGCCTGGGCCGCATGTTCGGCTTCGAATTTCTCAAGAACTTCGATTATCCCTACGTCTCGCAGAGCGTCACCGAGTTCTGGCGCCGCTGGCACATCTCGCTGTCCGCCTGGTTTCGGGAATATGTGTACATCCCCCTGGGCGGCAACCGCAGGGGCCCGGCGCGGCAGATCCTCAATCTGCTGATCGTCTGGGCGCTGACCGGGCTGTGGCACGGCGCGAGCTGGAACTTCGTCCTCTGGGGACTGTATTACGCGCTGCTGCTGATCGCGGAGAAGCTGTTTCTCGGCGCGCTGCTGCGAAAACTGCCGCGTTTTCTGCGGCACGCGCTGCTGATCCTCACGGTCAGCGTGGGCTGGATGCTCTTCTATTTCGAGGACATGGGCGCGCTCCGGGCCTTCCTGATGCAATTGATCACTCCCGCGGCCGCAGGCGTCCACGCGCGAAACCTGATCCTCGCCTGGCTGCCGCTGATGCTCGCCGCCGCCGTCTGCGCGACGCCGCTCCTTGCCCGCCTGTATGAAAAAGTGAGAGACCGTCAGGCGGCGGAGATCGGCAGGCTCGCGGTGCTGGCGATCCTGCTGCTGCTCTGCGTCGCCTCCCTCGCCACGCAGAGCTACAACCCCTTCATCTATTTCAGGTTCTGACATGAAGAAAACGATCGAGACCATCACGGCCCTCGGCTTCTGCCTTTTCCTGGGCCTCATGCTGCTGCTGTTCCTGCTGCTGCCGAAGCGGGACTTTTCACAAAACGAAAAGCGTTATCTTGCCGAGGCGCCCGCGCTGCGCCGGGATACGCTGTTCTCCGGCCGCTTTGCCGAAGAGGCCGAGAACTGGGCGGCTGACCATCTGCCGGGACGGGACTTCTTCGTCGGCCTGAACGCCGAGTATGATCTGCTGTCCGGGCGGCAGGTGACAAAGGACATCTATGTCGGCAAAAGCGGCAGGCTCTACGAGGCGCCTGTGGAGAAAAACGACGCGGTCGTCGCCGGAAGGATGGAGACGATCAACGCCTTTGCCGCTGCGATCGACCGGCCGCTCGACTTTGTTCTGATCCCCTCGGCGGGCTATGTCCTCCGGGCGGATATGCGGCGTTTGAGCGACCCCTATCCCGACGATGCGATCATTGCGGAAGCATACGCGCAGGCGGGGGAGAGGGTACAGGCTTTTGAACTCCTGCCGCTGTTCGAGGCGCAGGAGGAACGGGAGAGTCTGTATTACGCGACAGATCACCACTGGACGGCCTTCGGGGCCAGGCTCGCCGCCGTGAGCTGGATGGAAAACAAAGGCCGGCAGGCTCCCGCGGAATCGGACTGCGCCATCCGGACGATCCCCGGCTTTTACGGCACGACCTATGCGCGCGCCGCACTCTGGCGCACGCCCTCCGAATCGCTGGAGCTCTGGGACAGCGCCACCCGCTTTCTTGTGGAGAACCGCGAGGACGGGGAACTCCACGAGGGCCTGTATTACGAGGAACACCTGACGGAGAACGACAAGTACCCCGTCTACCTCGACGGCAACCACTCCCTTGTGCGCGTCCGAAACCTCGACGGCGAAGGGAAGGGAAAGCTGCTCGTGATCCGCGACTCCTTTGCCAACTGCATGGGCTGCTTCCTCGCGGAGGGCTATGAGGAGACGGTGCTGGTCGATCTGCGCTATTACAAACAGCCGGTGTCGGAGCTCGTGCGCAGCGAAGCCTTTGACGATGTGCTCCTGATTTACAGTGTCGCCAACTTCATGACGGATTCCTCGCTGGCCCGGCTGGAGTGAGCAGAAACGACAAAACGGATCGCCGCATAAAAGCGGCGATCCGTTTTTCATGTCGATCGAACGGATTCAGAAGATGTCCTCGTTGACCTTGGTGGGCGGGGTCTCCACGATCTCGGGATGCTGGAACATGTAGCGCATGGCCTGCAGGAGCTGGGCGTAGTAGTGCCCGTCCACGATGCCCTCGTCCAGCACGAGCTTGGTGTCTATGTATTTGTTGTCAACGACCTGGCCCTTGCTGTTGATCTCGTACTTGTGGTACTTGGAGCCGAAGGCGATGAACACCGGCAGCGTGCCGAAGTTGTAGATGTGGTGATAGACAGGCCCGATGCGCAGCGAACCCAGATCGGTGATGATCATGGAGCCGTGGAAGGGGCTGGCGTTGAGCAGAGACTGCGGCAGAATGCCGAAGTAGTCGCCGATGCGCAGCAGCATGATCGCGAAGCGGATCAGGAAACGCGGCATGCGGGCGAAGAAATCCGCCACCTCCTCGGTGTTGTTGCTGTCGTCGGAGGTCTTGATCTCGTTGATCTTCTCGTTCATCTTCCGGTAGACGTCAAAGATCGTGTCGGTCGGCTCAAACTGCACCTTGATGGAGGTCTCGGTCGCGTCAAGGGTGATGGAGCGCTTGACGGTCATGATGATCTCGATGTTGTTTCTGGCATAGATCCGGCGGCCGACGACAAAGCGGTTGACGCCGGGCAGCATGGAGATGCAGCGGATATAGGCGGCGATGAGGAAGTGCAGCATGCCGATGCCCTTGAAGCCCTCGACGCGCAGTTTGCGCAGGCGGCGGTCAAGCTCCGTGATCTCGAAGCTCTCCTCGTAATGGATGCTGCGGTCGTTGCGCTGCGGCATGATAAAGGGGATAAATTTGGAATAGCCGGGCAGCGAACGAAGAAGGCGGCCTTCCTTGCGGTCGCCGAAGCGGTGTCTCTTCTGAGCCATGATGGATCCTCCAGGCAGTTCTGATCTTTGAAGCATCGACATTATAACGGTATTGTTCGCGTATTACAAGCTAAAACAGCGCAGATCGCTAAAGATTTAAGATTTACGAAACAAGTGCGTTCCGTTTTTATTTCTTCAGCTTTTTGCGGATGTCCTCTCCGGCGAAGGGGAGGGAAAGGAAGGAACCGCTCAGGCGCGAGCAGATCTGCGGCGTATAGAGCTTCTGCAGCTCGCTGTCGGAGCAGTTGGTGCTGATGATGGTCTTCTTCCCGTTGACCAGGCGCGTGTTGATGAGCGTGTACAGCGCACTGACGGACATGGGCGTGATCATCTCGGTGCCGAGATCGTCGAGGATCATCAAATCGCAGGAGAGCATGCGCTCCACCCGGAGACCGGCCTGCTCCTGTTCTTCCGGATCACGGGAGAATTTCTGCCGTTCGAAGGCGCCGAGCGCGGCGGAGGCGGTGTCGTAACAGACCGAGCAGCCCTTAGCGGCCACAACGCGGGCTATGCAGGCGGACAGATAAGTTTTCCCCAGACCGGGAGCGCCCTGCAGGAGCAGGTTGGAGGACACGGCGGGGAAGTTTTCCGCAAACTTGCGGCAGCTGCCCAGCGCGATCTCCGCCAGCTCCCGCGGCACGCAGCGGCGCACGGGATCCCGCGCCTCAGAGTAGAGAGACAGGTCGAAGTGTTCAAAGCACTCGTCGCCCGTCTGCAGCAGCACGCCGAGTTCCTTTGTCAGCTCCGCGTTGTAGAGCTTGTCCAGACAGGCGCAGGGGCCGGAGGGGCCGTTGCCGGTATCGCGGCATTTGGGGCAGTCCACGATCTCATCCAGATAGTCCATGGGCAGGCCGTTTTCCACCAGCAGCTCCGCACGCCGGGCCTGCTTTTCGAGGTTTTCCCTCTCCAGCGCGGCGATCTTCTCCGCCATGTCCGCCGGGTGCTGCAGCGTCAGGCGCAGAAGCTCCCGCATCTGGGCGCGCATTTCGGCGTCGATCTGCTCGATCTGCGGGATGCGGCTGTAGACCTGACGCAGGCGGCGGTTGTGCTCCGCCTCATTTTCGGCGCGTCTTTCTTCCAGTTTTGCTCTGGCGCGTGCCAGGAGCTGTCCGTCGTAGGGCATGGGATCCTCCCTTTAAATCTTGTCGATGATCCTTCTCAGCTCGTCCATGTCGACGGGCTTGATCTCCTCCGCGGCTGCCGGCTTTTTCGCCGGTCTGCGGCCGTCCTTCTCTTCGATCTCCTTTGCTGTGTGCAGTCCCTTCTCATGCCAGCTGAGCAGGATCTTGTTCATGTAGGGCCACTTGAGCGCGTTGGTTTGGGTCAGCGTACGGTCATAGGCGATGGCGACGGCGTCTTCGCGGAAGCCCATCTCCAGCCAGGATGTGATGTATTTTTCCTCGGTGGCCGTGAGTTCGCGTCCGTATATGTTGAGCAGGGCCTTGATCCGGCCCAGCTCGCCGCGGCGCTCCTTCTGCGCGGTGATGTATGCCTCAGCCTGTTCGAGCGTCATGATCTCCTCGCGCGCCCACTGATAGGCCAGCTTTTCGATCGCCCGCGCGCCGGGGCGGCGGCTGCTGCCGTAGCGCTCCCGAAACTGCTCGGCGCAATAGGTCATCAGCATGACGAGAACTTCAGGAGGGATGCCCAGATAGTCGTAGACGCCGAAGAGCGTCCGGGTATCGCTGCTGCTCAGCGTGTGCCCGATGACGCGGGCGGCCTCCGCCAGAACAGCGGAAAAACCGGGATCCTCACGACTCCTCACGGCGATGTCCTCAGCGGTGTACTGGGGCGGCTCTTCCGCGGGGGGAAGGATCTCGCGTTCAACACCGGAGGCGGGCGGCTTCACGGAGACAGACCGGCCGGATGCGCCGGCAGGCGGCAGCAGATCCATCCGGCGCAGCTTTTCCTCGGCCGCGCCGATCTCCCGCATGGTGCGGCAGAGCGCGGCCGCCGCCTGCTCCGGATCCTGGCTGTCGCTTTTGAGCCAATAGAGATACAGCAGCGCCACGTCTCCGTCGTGCGCGGCGAGGAGCTTGTCCAAAGCGCGGGCGCTGATGGTTTTTTCTGTCGTGCTGTCCTGCATTTTCCTGCCTCTGCGTCAAGATTCAAAAATAATTTACAAGCAAAGCTTATTATAGCATCAAATTTGACTTGTCGCAATAGGCAGCTGTGTGTTATAATACCCTGTATTATGTGGCACTGCGCCCTGACGGGTCGGTGCCGAAAAGGAGCAAGGACATGATTGAGCTGCTCTCGCCGGCCGGCTCTCCCGAAGCTGTGATCGCCGCCGTGCAGAACGGAGCGGACGCCGTGTATCTGGGCATGGGCGATTTCAACGCCCGCCGCGGCGCCAGGAATTTCTCCGAGGAGGAGTTTGAAAAAGCGGTTCGCTACTGCCATATCCGCGGCTGCAAGGTCTATGTGACGCTCAACACCCTGGTGAACGACCGGGAGATGGACAGCGCCGTCAGGACCGCGGGCTTCGCCTCCGACGCGGGGGCCGACGGCATCATCATTCAGGATCTGGGCCTGATCAAGGCGGTGCGCAGCGCGCTGCCCGATATCCCGCTGCACGCCAGCACCCAGATGAGCATCCACAATCTCGCGGGCGTCGAGGCCGCGGCGGAAATGGGCTTGACTCGCGCCGTGCTGGCCCGTGAGCTGAGCTTTGAAGAGATCAAATTCATCACCGCCCACGCTTCCATCGAGACGGAGGTGTTTGTCCACGGCGCGCTGTGCTTCTGCCACTCCGGGCAGTGCTATATGTCCTCTGTGATCGGCGCCCGCAGCGGCAACCGCGGAATGTGCGCCCAGCCCTGCAGGATGCGCTATTCTCTCACCGGCAGTCCCGAGGAGTATCCGCTCTCCCTCAAGGACAGCTGCCTGGCGGATCGGCTCGAGGAGCTGGAGCAGGCGGGCGTCGCCTGCCTGAAGATCGAGGGGCGTATGAAGCGGCCGGAATACACCGCCATCGTCACCGGCGTCTATTCCAAGGCGCTCCGGGAGCACCGCAAGCCCACAAAAGAGGAGATGGAGCTGCTCAAGAAGGCTTTTTCCCGTCAGGGCTTCACGCAGGGCTACTTCAACGGCGACAAGGAGGATATGCTCGGCACCCGCACCGACGAGGACAGGGCGGACGAGTCGATCTTCACCGCCGCGCGCAAGGCCTACGCCTCCGGTGAGCTTCGCCGCGTGCCCGTGCATTTTTACACCGTCGTGGAGAAGGGCGTCCCCGTCCGGGCCATCGCCTTCGACGACGACGGGAACAAGGCCACGGCCTCGACCAGGGACAGAGTACCCGAGCGGGCAAAGCGCCAGGGCCTGACGGACAGCTATCTGACTGAGCAGATGTTCAAGACCGGCGGCACGCCGTATTACGTGGTGGAGAACCGGGCAAAGACCGAACCGGGGCTGTATCTGCCCGCGGCGGAGATCAATGCCCTGCGCAGGGATCTGCTCTCGACGCTTTCCGCGGAGCGCGCAAAGGCCCCGACGAGAAGGCATGGGCCCATGCCTCCGGAGCCGAAGAGCAAACCCACCGGGATCGAACCGAAGATCATTTTCCAGCTGCGCACCGAGGATCAGCTGACCGAAGAGCTCGCCGGGCTCCGACCGGATTATCTCTACCTGCCCGCGGCCGTGATGGCCGGGAATTATGAACGGATCCGCCCCTTTGTCGAGAAAGGCGTCGTCCCGGTCGCGGTGCTGCCCCGCATCGTCACCGACGATGAAGTGCGTCCGCTGTATGATATCCTCAAGCGCCTGCATGAGCTGGGCGTGAACGAAGCGCTCGTCGGGAACCTCGGACAGATCGTCCTCGCGCGCAGCGCGGGCTTCCAGCTCCGGGGCGACTTCGGACTCAACGCCTTCAACTCCTACTCCCTGCAGGTGCTGCAGGAGGCAGGCTTCCTGTCCGCTACGGCTTCTTTTGAACTCCATATGAAGCAGATCCGCGATCTGGCAAAGCCTCTGGACGTCGAGGCCATCATTTACGGACGACTGCCGCTGATGATCTCCGAGCAGAATCTGCTCAAGAACATCACCGGCCGCAGCAAGGCGCTGCCCGGAGAACTGGCTGACCGCAGCGGCGCCGTGTTCCCGGTGGTCTCCGAGACGGGCGACAGGACTGTGATCTATAACGCGCACAAGCTGTATTATGCGGACAAAAAGGAAGAGCTTTACGAAGCCGGCCTCTGGGGCCTGCGCCTGATGTTCACCACCGAGAGCGCCAGAGAGTGCCTGGAGGTGGCGAAGGGGCATCTGGGCCTGTCCGACTACAAACCCAATATGCTGACGCGCGGCTTGTATACGCGCACCGTATAACAATAACAGCAGTAAGGATCAACCATGGATTTTATTCTGGCTTCCGGCTCTCCGCGGCGTAAGGAGCTGATGGAGATGCTGGGTGTGAAGAACCTGAAGATCATCCCCGCAAAAGGGGAAGAGGCCGCTCCGGCAGGTGAGGGGCCCGAAGAGCTGGTCATGGCGCTGGCCGCCGCCAAGGCGGAAGAAGTGGCCGCGCAGGCTGCCGATGACGATGTGGTCGTCGCGGCGGACACGATCGTGTGGCTGGACGGCCGCCCCTTCGGCAAGCCTCACTCGCGGGAGGAGGCAATGGCGATGCTGCGGCGCCTGTCGGGCAATACGCACCACGTTTATACCGGCGTCGCCGTGCTGCGCGGCGGCATGGAGCGGTTGGGCTGCGAGTGCACGGCGGTTCATTTCCGGGAGATCCCGGAGGAGGAGATCGCGCGCTATGTGGACAGCGGCGAACCGATGGACAAGGCCGGCGCCTACGGGGCGCAGGGCCTCGGCGCGCTGTTCGTGCGCGGCATCGAGGGCGACTTTTTTAACGTGATGGGCCTGCCGCTGTGCAGGCTGGATGCTATGCTGAAAGAGCAGGGAGTTGGACTTCTTTGAAAGAATATCTGAGAAAAAACGG
>CAMJQX010000035.1 GCA_946408145.1 uncultured Clostridia bacterium | reverse complement strand
GGCATGTTGTCCACGCAGTAGTATTCCAGATCCTCCAGCACGTCCGCGGCGCGGCTCTTGCCCGCGCCGGAGAGTCCGGTGATGATGAGAAATTCCATATAGAGTCTCCTTATTGGCGCCCCTGAAAGGGGAGCTGTCGCGGCGCGTCTCACGCAAGCGCCGTGACTGAGGGGTTTCGTTCCTTTTTCTGCGAACTTATCGGGAGGGGCAAGCCCCTCCCCTACGGCTGCAGGGAGCCGAGCGCCGCTCGTCCGTATGCAGAGTCTCCTCCTGCGGTGCTCCGGCCTTACTCCGTCTCGTCCTCAGGCATGGGGACGGTAAAGATCATCTGATTGCGCTTTACGGCGGGGCCGTGATCCTCCAGCGTGTAGTCGGGGGCGAGGATGACGATCTCCGGCTCCAGCTCGACGCCGCTTTTCTCGTAGACCGCCGCGCGCACCCGCATCAGCAGCTCATACACGTCATGCGAGGTCGCGCCGCCGATGTTGACGACGAAGCCCGCGTGTTTTTTCGACACCTGTGCGCCGCCGACCGTCAGGCCCTTGAGCCCGGCCTCGTCGATGAGCGCCGCGGCGTAATGGCCCTCGGGGCGCTTGAAGGCGCTGCCGGCGGAGGGCAGATCCAGCGGCTGCTTGTCGCGGCGCCGGGTGTTGAGCTCCTGCATCTTGGCGGCGATCTCGTGCTCGTCGCCCTTCTCCAGCCGGAAGACGGCGCTGAGCAGCACGAAGCCGCCCGTCTTCTGAAAACGGCTGCTGCGGTAGCCGAAGGCGCAGTCCTCGTTGTTCAGCTCACAGAGCGCCTGCATGGGCAGATAGTAGGTGACGACGCTCTCCACAACGTCCTTGAGCTCGCCGCCGTAGGCGCCGGCGTTCATGCGCAGGCCCCCGCCCACGGTGCCGGGGATGCCGGAGGCGAACTCCAGCCCCGCCAGTCCGTTCTGCTGGGCGAAGGAGGCCAGCCGCGCCAGCGACACGCCCGCCTCGGCATAGATCGCGCCGTCGGGCAGGAGGAAGAGCTTCTGCAGCTTCTCGGTACTGATGAGAAAGAGCTCCGCCAGCCCCTCGTCGGGGAAGAGGAGGTTGCTGCCGTTGCCGAGCATGAAGGGCGCGAGCTCGTGCTCCTTGAGGATGCAGCAGATCTTCGATATGCTCGTCACGTCCGAGGGGACGGCGATGGCACGCGCAGGGCCGCCGATCCTGAAGCTGCAGTGGGCGGACAGCGGCTCGTTTTCGAGCAGGGTCATGCCGGGCAGCGCTTCCTTGATCTCCTGTATGGCTTTTTCCAGATTTTCCATGGGAACGTCCTTCCAGATCTTTTCGTTTTTGCTCGATCGGCGGGCGGCGCGGGTCGTCGAGCGCCGACCCGAGGGCGAGTCGTTCGGCCTAAAACTCCCCCTGGTCGATGGCCATGTCGTGCTCCGCGGCCAGCATCTCGGCGGCGTTGAAGCCCATCTTTTTCTGGCGGTTGTTCATCGCGGCCAGCTCCAGGATGACGGCGAGGTTGCGCCCGGGCGTGACCGGGATGGTCACCAGCGGGAGTTTGACGCCGAGGATGTCCTCATACTCGCTCGTGAGGCCCAGCCGGTCGTAGGCCTTGCCCTCGACCCAGTTCTCCATGCGCACGACGAGGTCGATGCCGCTCTCCGGCTTGACCGCGCCGACGCCGTAAATGTGCCGGACGTTGATGACGCCGATGCCGCGCAGCTCCATGTAATAGCGGATGATGGAGGGGGCGGTGCCGACGAGCCTGTCGCGGTTGACGAGCTTGATCTCCACCGCGTCGTCCGCCACGAGACGGTGGCCGCGCTTGATGAGCTCCAGCGCGGTCTCGCTCTTGCCGATGCCGCTGTCGCCCACGAGCAGCACGCCCTCGCCGTAGATCTCCACCAGCACGCCGTGGGTGGTCAGGCGGGGGGCGAGTCGGTTGCGCAGGAAGCTGATGACGTTGGCCTGAAACTCCGAGGTGTCCTCATCGGTGACGAAGAGATTGCGGTCGTATTTCTCCGCCATCTCCAGACACTCGCGCGAGGGCTTCACCCCGTGGCAGATCACCAGCGCGCAGATGTCGTAGGCCATGAAGCGCTCGTAGGCCGCGAGCCGCTGCTCCCGGCTCAGGGTGTCCAGATAGGTGGACTCCACCCGGCCGATGATCTGGATGCGCTTGGGGTCGAAGTAATTGTAGAAGCCGGTCAGCTGCATGGCGGGACGGTTTACGTCCACCGTGGTGACGACGGCGTTTTCATAGTTTTTCGACAGGTGCACCGGCCGAAGGCCGTGCTCCTCGACGACGATCTTGAGCTTGACGGTGTATTTGGTCTTCATGAACGCACCCTTTCTTCGGCTGTGAAACCGCGTTTTTCAGGCGGGCCTCCCGCTCAGTCAGAAACAGCGTATGCTCTGCAATACGATTACAGAATGATCAGTTCGTCCTTCGGGGCCTTCGTGATGACCTCGGCGCCGTCGGCGCGCAGGATCATCACGTCCTCGATGCGCACGCCGAAGCGGCCGGGCAGATAGATGCCGGGCTCGGCGGAGCAGACGTCGTTCTCGGCCATGAGCGCCTCGCCGCGCGGGTTGGCGTTCGGCGCCTCGTGGATGTCAAGGCCCAGGCTGTGGCCGAAGCCGTGGCCGAAGTACGGGCCGTAGCCCGCGTCCTCGATGACCTTGCGGGCCGCGCCGTCGATGACCTTGCCGGGGATGCCGGCGCGGGCGGCCGCGATGCCGGCGAGCTGCGCCTTGAGGACGATCGCGTAGATGTTCTTCATCTCCTCCGTGGCGCTGCCGACCGCGACGGTGCGGGTCATGTCGGAGCAGTAGCCGCCGGAGAGGGAGCCGAAGTCCATGGTCACGAAGTCGCCCTCCCGGATGACCTCGTCGCCGGGGACGCCGTGGGGCATGGAGGTCTTCTTGCCGGTGACGACGATGGGATCGAAGGAATTGCCCTCGCTGCCGTGGCGCAGCATGCGGTACACGAGCTCCGCCGCGACCTCCTTCTCGGTCATGCCGGGCTTGATGAGCGGCAGCGTCTCCGCAAGCGCCGCCTCGCTGATGCGCTGCGCGCGGATCATGCAGGCGATCTCCTCCTCATTCTTGGAGGCGCGCAGCGTGCTCAGGATATCCTGTGAGGGAAGCAGCTCCATCCCGAGCCGCTTCTGGTAAGCCGTCCATGCGCCGTGGCTGAGCTTCTGCTCCTCCGCAGCGAGGCGCTGCACGCCGTTTTCCCTGAGCGCGGCCAGCAGGCGGCTCATGAGCGGGTGCTGCCCGTCGAAGAGCTGCACGCTGACGTTTTCGTCCGCGGCCTTCTCGGCGGCCTCGATGTAGCGGGAGTCGGTGATCAGATAAGCCCGCTCCCGCGTGACCAGCACGGCGCCGTCGGTAAAGGGAAAGCCCGCGGCGTAGCGCTGGTTCTTCTCGTCGGTGATGAGCAGCGCGTCCAAATCCTTTTCGACGAGCTGGCGCTGGATCCTTGCGATGTTGTTCATATGCCTGTCTCCTCTTCTGTAGCCCGCGGGAGCGTGACGATAAACAGCGATCCCTGCGGTTTATTTTGACCGACCGCGATGCTGCCGCCGTGGGCCTGCACCGCGTCGTGTACGATACTCAGTCCGAGACCGTTGCCGCCGGTGGCCCGCGAGCGGGCCTTGTCCACGCGGTAGAAGCGGTCGAAAATGTTGAGGCGGTCTGCCTCGGGGATGCCGATGCCGGTGTCCGCCACCTCGATCTCCACGACCTCCCCGATGCCGCGCACCGTGAGCTCCACGCTGCCGTCGGGGACATTGTATTTGATGGCGTTTTCGGTCAGGTTGAAGATGATCTTGAAGATCTCGTCCGGGCTGCCCATGACCACGCAGCCGTCCTCGAGATGCGCACTCAGCCGTACCCCGCGCTCCTGCGCGAGCGGACGCAGCAGCACCAGCGCGTCCTCCGCGGCGCGGCTCACGTCCGCGGGCTCCGGCACGAAGCCGATGCCGTCGTCCATGCGGCTGAGATCCAGCAGATCCTCGGTGGTGCGCTGCAGGCGCTTGGCCTCGTGGCCGATGTCCGCGGCGAACTCCCGCACGGTCGCGGGATCCATGCCCTCGTTCTGCACGATGCTGTCCGACAGCAGCCGGATCGAGGCCAGCGGGGTCTTGAGCTCGTGCGAGGCGTCGGAGACGAAGCGGCGGCGCTGTTTCTCGGTGGTCTCCAGCCGCTCGGTCAGAAGATTGAACTCCTCGCCCAGCTCGCTGATCTCGTCCTGCCCGCGGATCGGGTGGCGGTAGGCGTAGTCGCCCTCGGCCACGACGCGCATCGACTGCACCAGATCCTGCAGCCGCCGCATCAGGGCCAGCACGAACACGCCCGCCAGCAGCAGGGCCGCCATGCCGATGAAGACGGAGAGCACCCGGATGCGGTTCTGGATGCTGTCGATGATCTCGGCCGGCTCGCTGTCGTGCTCGCAGAGGTAGACCGCGCCGGTGATGGCGCCCTGGCTGCTCATGGGCACGGCGTAGCTGCTGGAGAAAGCGCCGTCGCGCAGGCGGGAGCGGAAGATGGTCTTGCTCTCGCCGAGCGCGGTGAGCACGTCCTCGACCTCCGTCCGGCCGCCGATCTCGCCGCCGTCGTCATAGACCACGCAGCCGCTGCGGTCGGCGACCAGGATGCGGCTGTAGCCGCTGATATCCAGGAAGGTCAGCACCTCGGCGACGCTCTCGGGATTCAGCCGGTCGAGGCCCGCCAGGGAAGAGGCCACCACCGAGGCGGCCGCGGCCAGCGAGCTGCGCTTTTCCTCATAGACCGCGTCCCGCGAGGAGATCAGCGGATAGGTGTTGAGCAGCAGCAGCAAAACCAGCAGCAGCGCTGCGATGAAGGCGAAAAAACGAACTCGTAAGCTGTGCATATAATAATACCTTACAGGCTTCCCCCTCGGGGGAAGCTGTCAGCCTTTGGCTGACTGATGAGGGGCGTTTGTCATCTGAGTGGTTCTTTCGGAGCGCTGTGCGTTCCTGATGCCCTTTCTGCCATTCGGGCACCTCCCTTACACAGGGGAGGCGGGCCCTCATTTTTCACTGAAATAATATCCCACGCCCCATTTGGTGATGATACAGGCGGGGTTGGCCGGATCGAGCTCCAGCTTTTCGCGCAGCCGCCGGATATGGACGTCCACGGTGCGGGTGTCGCCCTGATACTCGTAGCCCCAGACCAGATCCAGCAGCACCTCGCGGCTGTAGACCTTGCCGGGGTTCTTCATCAGGAAGAGGATCAGGTCGAATTCCTTCATCGTCAGCTCCACGGGCTCACCTGCGCGGTAGGCGGCGCGGCGCTCCTCATCCACGGCGATGTGCCCGCGCTGCAGCACGCCCCCGCCCGCGGAGGCGCTGGAGGCGACGGAGGCCCGGCGCAGCAGGGCGCGCACGCGCGCCTTGAGCTCCAGGATGTCGAAGGGCTTGGTCACATAGTCGTCTGCGCCGGACTCGAAGCCCATCAGCAGATCCGAGCGCTCGCTGCGCGCGGTGAGCATGATGATGGGCACGGTGGAAAAGCTCCGGATCTCCTGCGCGGCCTGCAGCCCGTCCTTCCCGGGCATCATCAGATCCAGGATGATCAGGTCGTAGCCGCCGGTGCGCGCCATGCTGACGGCGTCGTCCCCGTCATAGCCCGCGTCCACGGTATAGCCCTCGTTCTCCAGATTGAACTTGATCCCCTTGACCAGCAGCTTTTCATCGTCAACGACAAGGATTTTCATCGGCGTTCTCCACATTTAAGTTGCAATTCTTTTCTGCAAAACGTATAATAGACAATACGGCATACAATACTGCCGACAATACCTGTATTATACATCACTATAATACCACATTCCGCGAAAAACGGGAGAGCAAAATGAAAAAAATCAGATTTTTCTCTTTCATCCTCTGTCTGGCCCTCTTCGTCACGCTGCTGGCCCCCTCAGCGCTGGCGCTCAGCGCGCCGGAGCTGGACGGGCAGGCCGCCCTGGTCGTGGACATGGACTCCGGCCGTTTCCTCTACGCCCTCAACGCCGAGCAGAAGCGCGCCCCCGCGAGCCTGACCAAGATCATGTCCGTGCTGCTCGCGCTGGAGGCCGTGGATCGGGGCGACGTCTCGCTCAGTGACATCGTCACCGCCCAGAACGACTGCCGCGAGGGTCTGGGGGACGACAGCAGCACCGCCGGCATCATCCCCGGCGTGCAGCTGAGCCTGCGGGAGCTGATGTTCTGCGCGATGGTCGGCTCCGCCAACGAGGCCTGCAACGTGATCGGCAGCTATCTGTCCGGCAGCGTCAGCGCCTTCGTTGACCGCATGAACCAGCGCGCGAGCCAGCTCGGCTGCGTGAACACCCACTTCGTCAACACCAACGGCCTGCCCGCCGAGGATCACTACAGCACCGCCTACGACATCTATCTGATCACGATGGAGGCCATGAAGCACCCGCTGTTCATGGAGATGGCCAACACCATCGAGTACCAGCCCGAGTCCCGCTACGTCAACGACGGCAAGGTCATCCACAACTCCAACGCCCTGATCAGCGAGTATTCCGATTACAACGTCTACAAGAGCTACCTGTACGAGGGCGCCTCCGGCATCAAGACCGGCTACACCCGCGCCGCGGGCTACTGCCTGATCTCCACCGCCCAGCGCGGCGGCGTGCGCGCGCTGGTGCTCGTCATGGGCTGCAACGGCTACTACAACGCCGGCATCGAGGAATTCCGCAACTTCTCCGACTCGATCACCCTGTACAACTGGGTGTTTGACAACTTCTCCTACCGGGAGCTGATCGGCGTGTCCGAGCCGATGGAGCAGGTGAAGGTCAGGCTCGCCGAGGGCGACGGGGAGATCACTCTCTTCCCCCAGCAGGCGCTGACCGCGCTCCTGCCCGGCGACTTTGACACGGAGAACCGCGAGGTGAAGGTCACGGTCTACGAAGACCGCCTGAAAGCGCCGCTGGAGGCGGGGACCGTCCTCGGCGAGGCGCAGATCCTCATCAACGGCGACGACTACGGCACCGTGCGTCTCGTCAACCGCGCGAAGGTTGAGCTCGCCCGCGGCGAGTTCATGCGCCTGCGGCTCAAGCAGTTCTTCTCCAACGGCTGGGTCATCACCATCATTGTGATCGTCGCGATCCTGGCGTCCGCCTATCTGGCGCTCGTCACCCGCTACCGCCGCCTGCGCCGCAAGCATCTGCGTGAGCGCAGGCTGGCCGAGCAGCGCCGGCGCGAGCAGCTCGCCGAGCAGCAGCGCGCCGCGGAGGAGGTCAAAAAAGCCGAGGACGAGTGGAAAGAGCTTTGAGCCGGGCTGTAGTTTTCAGTTTTCAGGCAATAACTTACGGACAGCCTTCCCGCAGGGGAAGGCTGTTTGAAAAGAGCAGTGCACCATCCGATCATCGTTATTAGGAATGGATTGTATGGAGAACAAAAAAGAACGCGCGGTGCTGGCGGGTCTCGCCGCCGCGAGCATGGACGAGCACGAGCGCTCCTCGGCCGTCTCGATGGAGGAGCTGGCCGCTCTGGTGGAGACCGCCGGGGGCGAGCCCGTGGCCATGCTGATCCAGAGCCGCCCCACGCCCGAGCCGCGCAGCTTCATCGGCGACGGCAAGGTGCGCGAGATGAAGGAGCTGATCGAGGCCAACGAATGCGATCTCGCCGTCTTCGACAATGAGCTCTCGCCCTCGCAGATGCGGGTCCTGAGCGAGGAGCTCGGCGTCAAGGTGCTCGACCGCTCGGGCCTGATCCTGGACATTTTCGCCCAGCGGGCGCGCACCCGCGAGGGCCAGCTGCAGGTGGAGCTGGCGCAGTACAAGTACCTGCTGCCGCGCCTGACCGGCATGTGGACCCACCTGGTGCGGCAGACCGCCTCGGGCGGCTCCTCGCCCATCGGCACCCGCGGCCCCGGCGAGACCCAGCTCGAGACCGACCGCCGCCACATCCGCCGCAAGATCCAGAAGCTGGAGGAGGAGCTGGCCGCCGTGCGCAAGGTGCGCGGCACGCAGCGCCGCCGCCGCGAGAAGAACGCGATGCCCGTGGTGGCCCTCGTCGGCTATACCAACGCAGGCAAGTCCACGCTCCTGAACTGCCTGACCGGGGCGGACATCCCCGCCAACGACCGCCTCTTCGACACGCTGGACACCACGACGCGCCGCCTGCGCGTCGACGAAAGCACGGAGGTGCTGCTGTCGGACACGGTCGGCTTTATCCGCAAGCTCCCCACCCATCTGATCGAGGCTTTCAAGGCCACGCTCGAGGAGCTGAGCTACGCGGACGTGCTGCTGCATGTGATCGACCTCTCCAACCCCGAATGGGAGGAGCAGGCGCGCATTGTGGACGAGCTGATCCGGCAGCTCGGCGCGGAGAGCACCCCGCAGCTGCGCGTATACAACAAGTGCGACGCGTATTTCGGCATCCTGCCCCATGGGGAGGACGTGGTCTGCATCTCCGCCAAAAGCGGCGAGGGCGCCGACGTCCTGGTGCAGAAGCTCTCGCAGATGCTTGACCGCGGCAAACGGCATGTGCAGCTGCTGCTGCCCTACAGCGCCGCCGGCCTGCTCGACACGCTCAAGCGCGAGGCCGCGGTGCAGTACCTTGAATACCGGGACGACGGCATCGAACTCGAGGCCGTTGTGCAGCCGGAGCTCTTCGGCCGCGTCAAGCGGTATGTCCCGGGCTATGTCGAGACGAAGGAAGACTGGGAAGAGTAGTTTTCAGTTTTCAGAAGACGGGAGATAGCGCCTAGTGCCTGGCGCCTAGGAGACGAGGGATGCGTCCGTAGGGGCGCTTCACGAAGCGCCCGCCGTTCCCCGCCCGCAGGGGACAGCGCCCTCGACGTCCCGGACGACCGTTTTCAGTTTTCAGTTTTCAGGAGATGGATCATCCTCCTGAGAACCGGTGCGCCGGAGGTGAAAGCATGACCGAATACTGCGTCCCCGCGGGAGCGGGGGAGAGCGAATACGTGGAAAAGCGCTCCCGCTTTCTGGGCCATGTGCGCCCGGTCGAGAGCGAGGAGGAGGCGAAGGCCTTCGTCGCCGCCGTGAAGAAGGAGCACTACGACGCGCGGCACAACTGCTGGTGCTACATCATCAAGGACGGGCCCGAACGCTATTCCGACGACGGCGAGCCGCAGGGCACCGCGGGCATCCCCATGCTGGAGGTGCTGCGGCGCGAGGGCGTGTCGAATGTGGTCTGCGTGGTCACGCGCTACTTCGGCGGGGTGCTGCTCGGCGCGGGCGGGCTCTTCCGGGCCTACACCAAAAGCGCGAAGGACGCGCTGGACGCGGCGGGCGTCGCCGTCGTGCGGCGCTGGGTCGCGATGGACGTCCCCTGCTCCTATGCGGCGGCCGAGCGCTTCAAGACCGAGATCGCGGCCTTTGACGGGGCGGTGACGGACATCGAATACGGCGCGGCCGTGACTGTCCGGGCGCTGATCCCGGAGGAGCGGAGCGAGGCCTTCATCGCCCGCATCTTCGACGTCTCCGGCGGCGCGGTCACGCCTCTCGTCACCGGCGAGAGCTTCCGGGCCGTGCCGCGCCGAACCTGATCGGAAAAGCCCGTCGCAATCATTTCCACGCCAGAGCCTCCGGCTCTGGCGTGGATCTTTTCTGTTCATTTTTCTTCAAAGAAAATGAAGGGAAATGAGAATTGCCGTCGTATAAGAATAATGAGCGAAAAAATACCCCCGATAAGGAGGAATCGCCATGCCCTGTCCGAGAGAAGAACGCGAGCGGCTGGAGCGGCTGATGATCGGCCCCTTCGGGGTGCTGGCAGAAAATACGCGCGGCCGCCTCGTCCCGGAGGAGGAGTGCACGCTGCGCACCTGCTTCCAGCGGGACGTCGACCGCATCACCCACTCGAAATCCTTCCGCCGCCTCAAGCACAAGACGCAGGTCTTCCTGCAGCCGGAGGGCGACCACTACCGCACCCGCCTGACCCACACGCTGGAGGTCACGCGCCTGGCGCGTACCGTGGCCCGCGCCCTGCGCCTCAACGAGGATCTGGCGGAGGCCATCGGCCTTGGGCACGATCTGGGGCACACGCCCTTCGGCCACGCCGGGGAGCGCGCGCTGGACAAGATCTTCGAGGGCGGCTTCAAGCACTACGAGCAGAGCCTGCGCGTCGTGGACATTCTGGAGCGCGACGGCCGCGGCCTGAACCTCTGCTATGAGACCCGCATGGGCATCCTCAACCACACGAACGGCGCGCCGGACGACACGCGCGAGGCCACGACCGTCCGCCTCTGCGACCGGATCGCCTACATAAATCACGACCTGGACGATTCGATCCGCGCGGGGATCCTGACCGCCGGGAACGTCCCCGAGCGCATCCGCACAAACTGCGGCGAACGCAACAGCGAGCGCATCAACGCCTTCCTGCAGGATCTGGTGGAGAACAGCCGGGACGGGGAGCTGAAATTCTCGCCCCGCATGGAGGAGACCTTCCTCTTTTTCCACAGCTTCATGTACGCCGACGTCTACACCAATCCCCTCGCCAAGGGCGAGGAGAGCAAGGTCGAGGGCATCCTCGGCCGCCTCTACGACTACTACACCGCGCACCCGGAAAAGCTGCCCGACGACTTCCAGCCCATCGTCGAGCGGGACGGGCGCGGCCGCGCCGCCTGCGACTATATCTCCGGCATGACCGACAGCTACGCCATGGAGAAGTACGGCGAGCTGTTCATCCCGTTCGCGTGGTCGGTCAAGTAACGGATGTGAATTGCCGCGCAGCGGCACCTTGCTGAACCGACGCAAAGCCCGGCGCAAGCGGGCTTGCGGCGGAGAGGAAGAGGAAGCGAGCAGAGCGCAGTTTTCCCGGCGCTTTTGGAAACCGGGGAAACGGAGCGCGCCGAGCTTTCTCTGACGAGGGAGGTGATCGAGTGAAATATCCCGAAAAGTTCATAACGGAGCTCGTGGAGCGCAGCGACATCGTGGACGTCGTGTCCGGCTATGTGCGGCTCGGCAAGAAGAGCGGGGCCAACATGTTCGGCCTCTGCCCCTTCCACAGCGAAAAGACGCCCTCCTTCTCCGTCTCGCCGGACAAGCAGATCTATCACTGCTTCGGCTGCGGCAAGGGCGGCGGGGTCATC
>CAMJQX010000034.1 GCA_946408145.1 uncultured Clostridia bacterium | reverse complement strand
TGCCGTCGTAGCGGATCTTGCCGTCGGCGATGTCGTAGAAGCGGTTGATGAGGTTGGTGATCGTGGTCTTGCCCGCGCCGGTCGCGCCGACGAAGGCCACCTTCTGGCCGGGCTCGGCGTAGACCGAGACGTCGTGCAGGACGGGCTTTTCCGGGTTATAGGCGAAGTCCACGTCCACCATGCGCACGTCGCCGCGCAGCGGGGTGTAGGTGATGCCGCTGCCGTCGGTGTGCGGATGGCGCCAGGCCCAGTGCCCGGTGTGCTCCTCCGTCTCGTGCAGGCTGCCGTCGGGGCCCTCGGCCGCGTTGACGAGCGTCACGTAGCCGTCGTCGGTCTCGGGCTTTTCCTTGACCAGCGTCAGCACGCGCTGCGCGCCGGCGCCCGCCATGACGACGGAGTTGATCTGCTGCGAGAGCTGGTTGACGTTGCCGGTGAACTGGCGGGACATGTTCAGGAAGGGGATGAGCACCGTGATGTCGAAGATCTTGCCGGAGAGGCTCAGATTCGGGATGCCCGCCAGGATGAACACGCCGCCCGCGAGGGCGAGACCGACGTAGAGGATGTTGCCGATGTTGGCGATGATGGGGCCGAGGGTGCTGGCGTAGGCGTTGGCGCGGAAGGCCACATCCCGCAGCTCGTCGTTGACCCTGTCGAAGTCCTCGAGGCTCTGCTTCTCGTGGCAGAAGACCTTGATGACCTTCTGGCCGTCCATCATCTCCTGCGCGAAGCCCTCCATCGCGCCGACGGCCTTCTGCGCCTTCATGAAATACTTGGCCGAGCCGCCGCCGATCGTCTTGGTCACATAGAACATGGCCGCGACGCCGACCAGCAGCACCAGCGTCATCCAGACCGAGAAGTACAGCATGATGGCCAGCACCGCGATCACGATGGAGATCGAGCGGATCAGGGCGGGGAAGGAGCCGCTCACCAGCTGGCGCATGGTGTCGATGTCGTTGGTGTAAAAGCTCATGATGTCGCCGGTCTTGTGGGTGTCGAAATAGCGGATGGGCAGGTCCTGCATGCCGTTGAACATCTCGCGGCGCATCTTGTCCAGAAAGCCCTGGGTCATGACGGCCATGAGCTGGCTCTCGACGGTCAGGGAGATGATGGACAGGCTGTAGAGCCCGACCAGCAGCAGGATCAGGGGCAGCAGCTCCGCCTTCGCGGAGGCCCAGTCGCCGCTCTGATACCACTTCTCGATGACGGCCAGCACGCGCTGGATGAACACCGCCGGGATCGCCGCGACGATCGCGGAGAAGAGGATGCAGAACACGGACAGCGGCGCCAGCACCGGGTAGAAGCCGAAGAACTTCTTCAAAACCCAGCCGATGGCGGCGAAGTTCTCTTTGAGGTTGCCTTTGCCCTGCTTATTCATCGCTGTCGCCTCCCTTCGTCTGCTGCTCGTATACCTCGCGGTAAATGGGGCTGCGCCGGAGCAGCTCGTCGTGCTTTCCGGCGTCCGCGACGCGGCCGCCGTCCATCACAAGGATCAGGTCCGCGTCCTGCACGGAGGCCACGCGCTGGGCGATGATGATCTTGGTGGTCTCGGGAATGTAGGTCTTGAAGCCCGCGCGGATCTTCGCGTCGGTGCGGGTGTCCACCGCGGAGGTGGAGTCGTCCAGGATCAGGATCTTCGGCTTTTTCAGCAGAGCGCGCGCGATGCACAGACGCTGCTTCTGCCCGCCGGAGACGTTCGTGCCGCCCTGCTCGATGTGGGTGTCGTAGCCGTCGGGGAAGGAGCGGATGAAGTCGTCCGCCTGCGCGAGCCTGCAGGCCTCGACAAGCTCCTCATCCGTGGCCTCGGGATCGCCCCAGCGCAGGTTTTCCCGGATCGTGCCCGAGAAGAGCACGTTCTTCTGCAGCACCATCGACACGGCGCTGCGCAGGGTCTCGATGTCGTAGCCGCGCACGTCCACGCCGCCGACCCTGACGCTGCCCTCCGTCACGTCGTAGAGGCGGGGGATCAGCTGCACCAGCGTCGTCTTGCCGGAGCCGGTGCCGCCGAGGATGCCGACGGTCATGCCGGAGTCGATGTGCAGATTGACGCCGGCCAGCGCGTTTTCCTTTGCGTTCTTCGCGTACTTGAAGGACACGTTCTCGAAGTCGATCGAGCCGTCCGCGACCTCCGTGACCGGGTTTTCCGGGTTGGACAGAGAGGGCTGCTCGTTGAGCACCTCGGCGAGGCGCTTCATCGCCTCGAGCGACATGGTCATCATGACGTAGATCATCGAGATCATCATCAGGCTCATCAGGATCTGCATGCCGTAGGTCAGCATGGCGGAGATCTGGCCGACGTCGATGACCCGGCCGCGGCTCTCCACGATGATCTTCGCGCCGATCAGCAGCACGAAGACCATGTTGAAGTTCATGCACAGGGTCATCAGCGGGGAGTTGAGGGCCACGATGCGCTCGGCCTTCGTGAAGTCCCGGCGGATATTGTCCGAGGCCGCGGCGAATTTCTGCTTCTCAAACTCCTCGCGGGCAAAGCCCTTGACCACGCGCATGCCGCGCACGTTCTCCTCGATGGACTCGTTCATGCGGTCGTACTTGCGGAAGACCGCCCGGAAGGCGGGCATGGCCTTTCGCGCGATCACGTACAGGCCCACGATCAGCACCGGGACCACCACCACAAAGGAGGTGGCGAGCGCGCCGCCCATGCGGTAGGCCATGATGATCGAGAACACGAACATCAGCGGCGAACGCACCGCCAGCCGGATCGTCATCATGAAGGCCATCTGCACGCTGGAAATATCCGTGGTCAGGCGTGTGACCAGCGAGGCGGTCGAAAACTTGTCGATGTTCTCAAAGGAGAATTGCTGGATACGCTCGAACACGTCCCGCCGCACGTTGCGCGCAAAGCCGGTGGAGGCCTTGGAGCCCATGTAGCCGCCGCCCGCGCCGCACAGCAGCGAGATGACCGCCATGACCACGAGGATCAGACCCACGCGCACGACCTCGTTCATCGGGGCGCCGGCCTTGATGTCGTTGACGAGATCGGCGGTGAAGAAGGGGATCAGCACCTCCATCAGCACCTCGAACACCATGAACGCCAGCGTGATGATCGTGGGCGCCTTGTATTCCCGGACGCACTTCAAAAAGGTTTTAATCATCGCTCTTCTCACTCCCCTTCCCGCAGTCGTCCCAGGCGTTTTTCAGCATCACGTCCGTGACGGCGAGCAGCTCTTCGATCTGTGTCTCAGTCAAACCGCGGGTGAGCCAGTCGAAGGTCTCCTTCTCCACCCGCGCGACCTCGTCCTTCAGGCCCTTCGCCTTTCCGGCCGAGGAGACGCGCTTGAAGCGGCGATCCCGGCTGCTCTGCTCGCAGCGGATAAAGCCCTTTTTTTCCAGCCTTCGGAGGATATCCGTCATGTTGGCGTGGCTCAGGCGCGCGGCCTGCTCGAGATCGCGCTGGCTGATCTCCTCCCGGCCCTCGTCCTCCAGCCGGCCGAGCGTGGCGAGCACGCCGAACTGCACGCCGGTCAGCTCCTTCTCGCCGAGCATTTCGTCCAGCTTGCGGCGGAAGGCCCTGTGCAGCAGGGAAAAGCGGAAGCCCATGGGCAGCTCTTGCAGCATATCATCATCTCACAAATAAAAATGTCGCACACGACATGTCGTGCACGACATATTATAGCCGGTTTTTTGAAAAAGTCAAGTCCCGGCGGGGCCGGTTTTGCGGTCGGTTTTGAGCAAACGGGAAAGCGCGGGGCATTGCGAAACGGAGCGGGATTTGGTAAGATAGGCTTGATACTATCCTCTAATAGAAATCTTGAATTCTTTGCGGCTGGATTTGCGCCATGCTTCGTTGCTTCCCTTGACCATATATCTCCATTATGCTCTGCGGGAAGCGCCTCGCCTGACACAAATCCATCTCGCAAATTTGATTCAACCTTTCTATCAGAGAATAGTATGAGAAGAAAACAGGAGGGCATGCCATGCTCCGTCTCATCATCGGCAAAGCCGGCGCCGGGAAGACCGGCGCGATCATCGAAGAGATCCGTCAGGCCGTCGCGGCCGGGCGGGGCGGCAGCATGCTCCTGGTGCCGGAGCAGTACAGCCACGAGGCCGAGCGCGAGCTCTGCCGCGTCTGCGGCGATACCCTCTCCCTCTATGGCGAGGTGTTCAGCTTCACGGGCCTTGCCCGCCGCGTGCTGCAGCAGCAGGGCGGCGCGGCCCGGCAGTGGCTCGACAAGGGCGGGCGGCTCCTGTGCATGGCGCTCGCGCTCGAGCAGGTGGGCTCCCGTCTGCGGGTCTATGAGGCGGCGCGGCGCAGGAGCGAGCTGCAGAGCATGCTGCTGGCCGCGCTCGACGAGCTCAAGAGCGCCTGCATCACGCCGGAAATGCTGGAGCGGGCCGCCGAAGGCTGCGACGACAGCCTCGGCGCAAAGCTGCGCGATCTGGCGCTGATCCAGAGCGCCTTTGAGGCGATCGCCGCGAGCGGCCGGGCCGACCCCGCCGACCGCCTGACGGTGCTGGCCGAGAAGCTCGCGGACTCCGATTTCGGGCCGGAGGATCATATCTATGTGGACGGCTTCATCGATTTCACGCGGCAGGAGCAGGAGGTGCTTGGCGCGCTGCTCCGAAAGGGCGTGCAGCTCACGGTCTGCATGACCGTGGACGATCTCGAGGAGGGCAGCGAGGTCTTCGCGCTCTCGCGCATCTCCTGCCGCCGCCTGCTGGACGCGGCGCGGGAACTGGGCGTGCCGACGCGGACGGAGCGCCTGAGCGGCGCTTCCAAGCCCGACGCGCTGCGCTTTTTCAGCGAGCACATGTTCTCCTGGTCGCGCGAGCGCTGGGAGGAGGAAAAGCCCCCGATCCGCCTCGCCGCCGCCGAGAGCGTCACCGCCGAGTGCGAGGCCGCGGCAGCGCGCGTGCTGGAGCTGGTGCGGGACGAGGGCTGCCGCTGGCGGGACATCGCCGTCGCCGTGCGCGGCTTTGAGGACTACCGCGGCACGCTCGAGAGCGTCTTCCGGCATTACGGGATCCCCCTCTTTTCCGCCCGGCGCAGCGAGCTGCTGCAAAAACCGCTGCCCGCGCTGCTCTCGCTCGCCTATGAGATACTGGAGAGCGGCTGGGACGTGGACGATCTGATCAGCTACATGCGCACGGGCCTGACCGGATTGCGCCGCGAGGACTGCGACCTGCTGTGCGACTACATCTACAAATGGCAGCTGCGCGCCGCCGCCTGGGAGCGAAAGGGCGACTGGCGGCAGCACCCCGAGGGCTACGGCGCCGCCTATGACGAGGCCGCCGAGGAAAAGCTGCGGCGCATCAACAGCCTGCGGCGTACGCTGGCCGCCCCCCTGCTCCGCCTGCGCGAGCGGGCGCTGGCCGCGGAGACGGCGCGGGAACAGGCCGCGGCGCTGGCATCCTATCTCGAGGAACTGGAGCTGCCGCGGCAGCTGGAGGAGCGCTCGGCGGCGCTCGAGGCGGGCGGAAGGCAGGCGCTGGCCGCCGAGTACCGCCAGCTGTGGGATATCCTGGTCGGCGCGCTCGAGCAGGCCGCCGCCATTCTGGACGACGCGCAGATGGATATGCACGACTTCGGGCAGCTCTTCCTGCGCATGCTCAGCCAGTACGACGTCGGTCTCATCCCCGTGGCGCTCGACCGCGTCTCCGCCGGCGACTTCGACCGCATGCGCCGCCGCACGATCCGGCACCTGCTGGTGCTCGGCTGCAGCGACGAGCGCCTCCCCATGGCCGACGCCGAGGGCGGCGTCTTCAGCGGGGAGGAGCGCGAGCGGCTGCTGGAGCTGGACATTGACCTCGGCGCGGGCGACGGCGAGCTGTGGCGGGAGTTCTCGCTGATCTACAGCTGCCTGACCCTGCCGGACCGCGGCTTGTATATGAGCTATGCGGTCGCGGACGCGGATGGGGATGCGCTGCGCCCCTCGCTGGTGTTCGGCCGCGCCAGGGAGCTTTTCGGCCTGCCGGTCGAGAGCTGCCCCGCCGAGCGGCTGCGCCTCTCGGCCGAGGCGCCGGCGCTCTCGCTCGCGGCGCTGGCCCTGCACGGCGGGAGCCCCGCCGCCCAGGCGGCCGCCGCCTACTTCCGTCAGGCAGAGCCGAGCCGTTTTGCAAAGCTCGAGGCCGCGGCGCAGATGACGCGCGGCCGCCTCTCCCCCGGCGCGGTGCGGAGCCTTTACGGAAACCGCCTCTTCCTGAGCGCCTCGCGCATCGACAAATTTGCCTCCTGCCGCTACGCCTATTTCTGCCAGTACGGCCTGCGGGCCAAAAAATACGAACCCGCGGGCTTTCAGCCGCCGGAGATCGGCACCTTCATGCACTATGTGCTCGAGCACGTCGCCCGCGCCGCCGGCGAGCGCGGCGGCTTCGCCGCGCTGAACGACGAGGAGCTGCACGCGCTGACGGAGCAGTACGTGGCCGCGTACGTGCATGAGGAGCTCAACGACTTCAAGGAAAAAAGCAGCCGCTTCCTGCACCTCTTCCGCCGTCTGACCGGGGACGTGCACCGCGTGGTGGCCGATATGGCGGGCGAGCTCCGGCGCTCGGACTTCGTGCCGCTGGACTTCGAGCTCGATTTTGCCGGGGCGCAGGACATGCGCCCGGTGGAGCTGTCCGGGGACGGCGCCTCCGTCACGCTCACCGGCATCGCCGACCGGGTGGACGGCTGGCTGCACGGCGATAAGCTCTATCTGCGCGTCGTGGACTACAAGACGGGCGTCAAAAAATTCTCCCTCGCAGACGTCTGGCACGGGATGGGGCTGCAGATGCTGCTGTACCTCTTTGCGCTGGAAAACGACGGCGCGGGGCGCTACGGGAAGGAGATCGTGCCCGCGGGCGTGATGTACGTCCCGGCGCGAAGCCCCCTGCTCTCCCTCGACGCCGACGATGAGGCCGAGGCCGAGAAGCAGCGGCGGGACACGCTGCGCCGCAGCGGCCTCGTGCTGGGCGACGAGGCGCTGATGGAGGCCTGGGAAAAGGGCGAGGACAAGCGTTACATCCCGGTGAAATTCAAAAACGGGCAGGCGGGAAGCGCCGGCGTGGCCTCCCTCGCGCAGCTCGGCGAGCTGGAAACGCATATCCGGGACACGCTCGGCGAGATGGCGCAGGCCTTGAACCGCGGCAGCATCGCGGCGGATCCGTATTACCGCAGCCAGCAGGAGACCGCCTGCGCCAAGTGCGAATTCTACGACGCCTGCCATTTCATCGACGGAGAAAACGGCGAGCACTACCGCTGCCTGCCCCGCTACAGCGACAAGGAGGTCTGGGGCATGCTGGAGGAGCAGCGGCTCGCAAGGACGAACGGTGAAGAACATGTCTGATTTTCAGCCTACAAGTTCACAGAAGGACGCGATCGCGTGCCGGGGCGGGACCGTTCTGGTCTCTGCCGGCGCGGGCAGCGGCAAGACCAAGGTGCTCACCGAGCGCCTCCTGCGTTATGTCCGCGGCGAGGAGCAGAGCGCGGATCTTGACAGCTTTCTGATCATCACCTTCACGCGCGCCGCCGCGGGAGAGCTGCGCGGCCGCATCACCGAGGCGCTGAGCGAGGCGCTGGCCGCTGACCCCGGCAACCGGCGTCTGCGGCGGCAGAGCGCGCTGGTGCGCCGCGCGCAGATCGGCACGATCCACGGCTTCTGCGCGGCGCTGCTGCGCGAGTTCGCGCACCGCATCGGGCTGAGCCCGGACTTCCGCATCGCCTCGGAGGAGCGGGCGGCGGACATGAAGGCCGCCGCGTTGGAGCGGACACTGGAGCGCTGGTACGACAGGCAGGACGAGAAGCCGGGCTTTGCCCTGCTGGCCGACACGGTCGGCGCCGGGCGGGACGACCGCCGGCTTGCCGAGCTGGCCCTCTCGCTCTACGACAAGATGCAGTGCCATCCGCGCCCGGTGCGCTGGGCCGAGAGGCAGGTCTCGCTGCTGCGGGAAAAGGTCTCCGACGTGGGTGAGACCGTCTGGGGGCGGGAGCTGCTCTGCCGCGCCGCCGAGCAGGTCGATTACTTCTGCAGGGAATTTGAGCGGATGCTCCCGATGGTCTCTCAGGACGAGAAGATCAAAAAGGCCTATTATGACAGCTTCGCCGATACCGCCGGGAAGCTGCGCTCGCTGCGTGAAGCCCTGGAGCGCGGCTGGGAGCCGGCCCGCGCCTGCTTCCCCATCCCCTTCCCGTCTCTCGGGAGGCTTTTGAAATACGACGACCCGGACACGGCCGAGTTTGTCAAGGAGCGCCGCAAGGCCTGCAAAGCAGCCATGGAGAAGCTGCAGGCTCGCTTTTCCGACTCCTCCGACAAGCTGCTGGCCGAAATGGCGGCCGCCGAGCCCGCCATGTCCGCGCTGCTGGCGCTGGTGCTGGATTTTGAAAACGAATACCGCAGGGACAAGCGCCGCGCCAATCTGGTCGACTACGCCGACCTGGAGCACATGGCGGCAGAGCTCCTCACCGAGGAGGACGAAAGCCCCACGGAGCTCGCGCGCGAGATCTCCGCGCGCTACACCGAGATCATGGTCGACGAGTACCAGGACGTCAGCCGCGTACAGGACGCGATCTTCCGCGCCGTCTCCCGCGAGGGGAAGAACCTCTTCCTGGTGGGCGACGTGAAGCAGTCTATCTACCGCTTCCGCCTGGCCGACCCCACGATCTTCACCGAAAAATACGAGAGCTACGCCGACGCGCCCGCTCCGGGCGAGCCGCGGCGCATCCTGCTGCGGGAGAATTTCCGCTCCCGGCGCGAGATCCTCAACGCCGCTAACACGGTCTTCTCGCTGTGCATGTCCAAGGCGCTGGGCGATCTCGATTACGACGAGGCGGCCGCCCTGCGCTATGGCGCGGATTATCCCGGCGACGTACCGCTGCCGGAGCTGACGCTGCTGCGGCAGGGCGCGGGCGGGGAGGACGAGGAGAGCCCGGACAAGACCGCCGCGGAGGCCGCCGCCGTGGCGAAGCACATCCGCGCGCTGGTGGAGTCCGGCGCCTCCGTCACAGATCACGGCGCGCAGCGGCCCATGCGCTACCGCGACGTCGCGATCCTGCTGCGCTCGGTCAACAAAGTCGGCGGCGTCTACCGGCGGGAGCTGATCCGCCGGGGCGTGCCCGTCGGCAGCGGGCAGGGCGGCGGCTTTTTCAGCAGCGTGGAGGTCTCGACGCTGGTAAACATGCTGGCGCTGGTGGACAATCCCCATCAGGACATCCCGCTGATCGCCGTGCTGCGCTCCCCCGCCTTCGGCTTCGACGCAGACGCGCTCTCGCGCATCCGCGCCCGCGACAAAGCCTGCATGCTCTTTGACGCGCTGCGGCTGGACGCGGAGGAAAACGAGAGGAGCCGCGCCTTTCTCGCGCTGCTGGAGCGGCTGCGGCAGGAGGCGCCGGATCTGCGCGCCGTCGAGCTGACCTGGCGGCTGATCGAGGAGCTGGATCTGATCGCGGTCTGCGCCGCCATGTCCGACGGCAGCCTGCGCCGGGCAAGGATCATGGCCATGGTAACGCTGTCCGAGAGCTTTGAGGCCAGCGGCTACCGCGGTCTGCACCGCTATGTGCTGTGGCTGCGCCGGATGATCGAGAAGAATCAGGAGCCTGCTCTCGGCTCCGACGGGGCGGACGCCGTACAGATCCTGTCGGTTCACGCTTCCAAGGGCCTGGAATTCCCCGTCGTCTTCCTCTGCGACACCGCGCGGCAGTTCAATCACAAGGACACGAGCGCTCAGGTGCTCGTGCACCCGGAACTGGGCCTGGGCCCCAAGTACACGGATCTGGAGCGCCGGGTCGAATACCCCACGCTGGCCCGAAACGCCATCCGGCAGCGCCTGCACCGCGAGACCCTGTCGGAGGAGCTGCGCCTGCTCTACGTAGCCATGACGCGCGCGAGGGAGAGGCTGTACCTCTATGCCTCGCTGAAGGATCCGGAGAAGAGCCTCGAAAAAGCGCGGCTCAGTCTGAGCGTGCCGATGGC
Source organism: uncultured Clostridia bacterium (assembly GCA_946408145.1). The sequence continues at coordinate 1,177 of CAMJQX010000034.1, read as the reverse complement.
GGTCGAGGTGCTGGCGCAGGCCAGGGCCCCCGTGGACTGGCTGATCGCGGCCGCGCTGGCGGACGGCGGGGCGCATCTGCGCATGCGCACGCTCGAGCCTGCGGCCGGGGATCCGGAAGCGGCCGACGCAGAGGCACTGCCGGAGGCCGACGCCGAGGCCGAAGCGGCGCTGCGGCGCGCGCTCGCCTACCGCTATCCCCACCGCGCGGCCGAGGATCTGCCCTCCAAGATCACCGCGACCGAGCTCAAGGGCCGCGCCGAACAGGACGAGGACTCGGCGGAGCTGATGCCGAGGCGGCGCCGTCCCTTCCGGATGCCGGACTTCTCACGGGAGGAAAAGCCGCTGACCGGCGCCGAGCGCGGCACCGCCACGCATCTTGTCCTCCAGTATATGGACTTCGCCAGGGGCGGCAGCCTCGAGCATGTGCGGGAAGAGATCGAGCGGCTGCGCGCCGCGCGCTTCCTCAGCGACCGCGAGGCCGAGGCCGTGGACGCCGAGGCGATCCGAAAGCTCTTTGCCTCCCCGCTCGGGCAGCGGATGCTCTCGGCGGACGCGATCCGGCGCGAGTTCAAGTTCTCCCTGCTGGCCGACGCCGGGGAGCTGCTCGGCGAGGCGCCCGGCGAGGAGCTGCTGCTGCAGGGCGTGGTGGACTGCTTCTTCGAGGAGGACGGGCAGCTCACCATCGTCGACTACAAGACCGACCGTGTGAAAAACCGCGCCGAGGCCGAGACGCGCGCCGCCTTCTACGCGGGGCAGCTGCGCGCCTATGCCCGGGCGCTGACGCGCATCTGCCGCAGGCCGGTGCGCGAGTGTGCGCTGTACTTCCTCTCCGTCGGCGAGACGGTGATCGTGCCCTTTTCCGAATAAAACGAGCGATTTTTCCGCCGGATTTCGCGAAAAATGCTTGCAATCCGGAAACAGCTGTGCTATACTTCCCTCTGCGCCATGTAACTATGCCCGCTCGCGAGGGCACAATCATGGCAGCCTTAGATGAGGAGCGTACGCAAAAATGAAAGCAGGGATCCATCCCAACTACAAGCCGACCACCATTCGCTGCGCCTGCGGCAATGTGATCGAGACCGGTTCCACCAAGCAGAACATCACCGTTGAAATCTGCTCCAAGTGCCACCCCTTCTACACCGGCAAGCAGAAGCTGGTCGACACCAGCGGCCGCGT
>CAMJQX010000033.1 GCA_946408145.1 uncultured Clostridia bacterium | reverse complement strand
ATCGGTGTCGGTATTCCCATAATAAATTCTTTCCAATCAAACCCGAAGTTTTTTGCAAATTCTCCGTATGTCCCCCTCATAGATTCAGGCATTTCTTTGTATTGGTATTTCATCTTTTTTCTTCCCTCCGCACGAAAGCCAACATAAGAATCAACTTCAATTATCTCGACAACCTTCGTTTTGTCAATTCAATGACAGTATTCTTAAAGTCACAACCCGGCTCGAGTGAGTTTCACGACTGTTTCTACGTGGCAGGTGCGCGGGAACATGTCGACGGCTTTGACCCTGCTTAAGGTATAGCCGAAGGCATTGAAGCGCAGGATATCTCTGGCCAGCGTGGCCGGGTTGCAGGAGACGTAGACGACGCGCTCCGGCCGCATGGAGGCAACGGCCTCCACCGCTTTCTCGTCCATTCCTTTGCGCGGCGGGTCGACGACCACGACGCTGGGGCGCAGACCGCGCGCCGCGAGCAGCAGGGCGGCCTCTCCGGCGTCGGCGCAGAGGAATTCCGCGTTTCCGATGCCGTTTCGCACGGCGTTATCCTTCGCGTTTTCGATGGCCTCGGGCACGATCTCCGCGCCGATGACCCGCCCGGCCCGAAGCGCAAGAAACAGGCTGATGGTCCCGGCACCGCAGTAGAGGTCGAAGATGAGGTCCGCCTTGCCGACCTCGGCGTATTCCGCCGCGCAGCGATAGAGCTTTTCGGCCTGCGGCGGGTTGATCTGGAAAAAGGCCTGCGGCGCGATCTCGAAGCGCAGACCGCAGAGCGTGTCCCGGATCTCCGCGCGGCCCCAGAGCGTATGAAATTCACCCGCGAGGACCGTGTTGCCCTTTGCCTTGTTGATATCCAGAACGATGCCGCTGAGCTCCGGGCACGCATCGCGCAGGGCATCGACGAGCGCCTGCGTCTGCGCGCCGAAGCCGCGCGCCGCGGCGATGCAGACGACGGCGTCCCGCCCGTGCACTGCCTGGCGGCAGAACACATGCCGCACGACGCCTTTTCCGCTCTGCTCGTCGTAGGCGGGGATTCCGTGCTCGCGCATGAATGAGGTGACAGCGTGCGCGGCGCGTATACTGAGCTCGCTCTGGATCAGACAGTCCTCGATCGGGACAAGCTCATGGCTGCGCTCGCGAAAGAAGCCGAAGGCAGGGCCGCCGCCGGTGTCGGATACGGCAAAGATGCCTTTGTTGCGGTAGCGGAGCATGCTGTCGCTGCCAAGGATCTCCTCGGCCTCCAGCTCCTGCTTTCCGATATGCCGCAGCGCGGCGTTGACGCGTTCGCGTTTGAAGCGCAGTTCCTCCTCATAGCTCATGTGCCAGGTGTCGCAGCCTCCGCATTTTCCGTAGTACGGGCAGGCGGAGTCCGTGCGGGCAGGGGAGGGCTTCAGGAGCTTTTCGCCGCGGGCGTAGACCGCCGTGTTCGTGACCTTGACGATGCGGATCTCCCATTCCTCGCCCGGCAGCGCGCGCGGCACGAAGACTGCGCGGCCGCCCACATGGCAGACGCCGAGAGCTTCGGAGGAATACCCGTCGACAGTGACGGTGTATATTTCGTTTTTCTTCATGCTGTTCATGTTTTTATGATAACACAGGGCCGGTCGTCCCGCAATCGGAAATGCGGAAGTTTTTCACTGTATAATAACGCCGGAAAGCTCCCATACTAAGCCCTGCAGAGTCATAAGGAGGAGCATCATGAAAAGAGCGATCATTCTTGTATGCGTTTTGGCGATGATCTGCGCGGCCCTGTGCGGCTGCGGCAGCCTTCGCGACGACAGACCGACGCAGGCGCCGGCGGCGACCTCGGACCTGGTCCCCGAAATCAGCCCCATGCTTACGCCGGACATGAACGACGGGATCGTGAAGGACGAGGACGGCATGATCGAGGACAATGAACCGATCGGCACAGCCGTTCCTTCGGCCAGCCCGAAGCCGAGCGCGAGCCCGGCGGTCACAGCGAAGCCCTGAACGATACGCATACAAGAAGGAGCCGTCTGAGGACGGCTCCTTTTCCTATGAAATAAGATGTTGCGTTTCACGGAAAGAGGGAGTATCATGAGAAAAAACGACCGGGAGGCGCAGAATATGAGTTACATCCCCACGCCCGAACAGGCTGAAGAGCTGATCAAGCGCTACAACAAAGAGCCCTTTCACATCCAGCACGCGGAGACCGTATCCAAGGTCATGGGCGAGTTCGCGAAGGAATACGACCCGGAGAACGTCGACTTCTGGCGTACCGTCGGCATGCTGCACGACATCGATTTCGAGCTCTGGCCCGAGCAGCACTGCGTCAAGGCCGACGAGCTTCTGCATGAGCTCGACATTGACGAGGACGTGATCCACGCCGTTGTCAGCCACGGCTACGGCATCTGCAGCGATGTAGCGCCGGAAAAGTATATGGAGAAGGTGCTCTTTGCCACCGACGAGCTGACCGGACTGATCGGCGCGGCCGCTCTGATGCGGCCCACCGGTATCTCCGACATGGAGGTCAAGTCTCTGAACAAGAAGTTCAAGGACAAGAAGTTTGCCGCCGGCTGCGACAGGGAAGTGATACGCCGCGGCGCCGAAATGCTGGACATGGAGCTCAGCGAGCTCTTCGGCAAAACGCTCGACGCCATGCGTGCCTGCGAATGCTGAGACTGTACTTCGCAGACGTCAGCGCTCTGGAGCCGGACGCTTACGCTGGGCCGCTCACAAACTACCGACGCGGGAAGCTTGACCGTCAGCGAAATCCGCAATGCCGTCGGCAGAGCCTCGGCGCGGAGCTTTTGCTGCGGCAGGCCCTGGCGGACTGTGCGCCGGACCGGCCGTGGCCGCCGGAGATCCGTCCCGGCGTGAACGGAAAACCGGACTGGAATGTTGAGGGCCTGTATTTCAATCTCTCCCATTCCGGCGAGATCGCCGCCTGCGTGATTGCGGACCGTCCGGTCGGGCTTGACGTGCAGGAGGACGGCGAATACCGCGAAACGCTCGCGCGGCGCTTCTTCGCCCCGGAGGAGCAGGCTTATCTCGCCGCTTCCGCAGAACCGGAGCATGCATTCGGCCGCATTTGGGCGCTGAAGGAGAGCTATGTCAAGGCACTCGGGAACGGACTGACGATGCCGCTTGCATCTTTCTCCGTCGCGGGGGAGGGAAGAGAATGCCCGGACGCAGCGTTCTGGTATCGGCGCATCGGCGCTTATCACTTTGCCGTCTGCGTCCCCGGCGCCGCTGCCGCCGCGCCTGAGATCATCGAAAACAAGCTGCCGTGAGGCAGCTTGTTTCACGTCTATACCTTCAGCCCGACTTCCTGCATGACCGTCTTCAGCTTCTGCAGATGCTCATCGCCGATTTCCGTCAGCGGCAGGCGCAGAAGACCGCTGTCAGTGCCAAGAAGCTTCATCGCCGCCTTGACCGGGATCGGATTCGTCTCGATGAACAGCGCGCCGAAGAGCGCGTTGTAACGCGCGAAGAGGGCCATGGCCTCCTGAAAGCTCCCCTCCAGACAGAGAGAGCAGAGCTTCGCGACCACAGAGGGCACGATATTGCTCGCGACCGAGATCACACCCTTCGCTCCCATGGCCATCATCGGTACGATGTTGTCGTCGTTCCCGCTCCAGAGCGTCAGCTCGTCGCCGCAGAGACTGCGCGTCTTGTAGATCAGCGCGAAGTCGCCGGACGCCTCCTTGATCCCGTTGATGTTCGGATGCCGTGCCAAGGCCTGATAGGTCTCCGCCGCGATGCCGATGCCCGTGCGCGAGGGCACGTTGTAGAGGATCATCGGGATCTCCACCCGGTCGGCTACCGCCGTAAAATGCTCGATCAGGCCCTTCTGGCTGGTTTTGTTGTAGTAGGGCGTGACCATGAGGATGCCGTCGGCGCCCGCGGCTTTTGCGTTTTCCGCAAAGCGCAGGGCCGTCTGGGTGTTGTTGCTGCCGACACCCGCGACGACCTTCATGCGCCCGCCGACGGTCTGCACCGTGAAGCGCACGAGCTCGTTGTGCTCATCTACGCTCTGCGTCGCGGCTTCGCCTGTCGTGCCGCAGACCACGACGGCCGCCGTGCCGCTTTCGTATTGATAGTCGAGATTCTTCTTCAGACGCTCGTAGTCGACGCCCCGCTCCGTATACGGTGTGACGATCGCGGTGCAGGAGCCCTGAAACAGAGGAGTCTTAGCCATAGATACCTCCCAAAACAGTTGTAGCAGGACAGTCTATGAATCCGTGCGGTGATTTATGCCGTTTGTCATTGAAAAAGAGTCGGCTATCTGTTACAATACGCAGGAAGTTCTGTTCCGGAGAGTATCAATGAAAAAAAGCGATTTCTATTTTGACCTGCCCGAGGAGCTGATCGCCCAGACGCCGATCGCCGAGCGCGATCACTCGCGGCTTCTGCACGTGGATAAAAACACCGGCGCGCTGGAGCATCGGCATTTCTATGATCTGCCCTCCTATCTCCATGCGGGCGACTGCCTCGTGCTCAACGATTCCCGCGTGCTTCCGGCCCGCCTGATCGGCTGCAGACAGAGCGGCGGCAGCGTGGAGCTGGTGCTGCTGCGCGATCTCGGCGAGGGGCGCTGGGAATGCCTCAGCCGCCCCGGCCGCAAGACAAAGCCCGGCACGGAGCTCAGCTTCGGCGACGGAGAGCTTACGGCGACGGTCGAATCGGTCGCCGAGGGCGGCAACCGCATCGTAAAATTCCACTATGAGGGGATCTTTCTCGAAGTGCTGGAACGCCTCGGAAAAATGCCGCTCCCGCCCTATATCAAAGAGGAGCTGCAGGACGCCGAGCGCTACCAGACCGTCTATTCCCGCGAGCTCGGGAGCGCCGCCGCGCCGACGGCGGGCCTGCACTTCACCAAAGAGCTGCTGGCCGAGATCGAGGCCAGGGGCGTCAAGATCTGCTATGTGACGCTGCATGTCGGTCTCGGTACCTTCCGGCCCGTCAAGGAGGACGAGATCGAGGATCACGCCATGCACGCGGAGTTCTGCATCGTCCCGGAGCGGACGGCTGAGATCGTGACCGAAACAAAAAAAGCAGGCGGGCGCGTGATCGCCGTGGGCACCACCTCCTGCCGCACGCTCGAGAGCTTTGCAAATGAGGACGGAACGCTCGAAGCGCGATCCGGCTGGACGAACATCTTCATCTATCCCGGCTACCGCTTCAAGTGCATCGACGCGCTGGTGACGAATTTCCATCTGCCGGAGAGCACGCTCATCATGCTCGTGTCGGCGCTTGCCGGAAGAGAGAACGTGCTGCGCGCTTACGAGGCCGCCGTGAAGGAGCGCTACCGCTTCTTCAGCTTCGGCGACGCCTGCTTCTTCGAATAAGAGAAAAGGATCTGTCCATGGGAAAATACACACTGATAAAACAGGAAGAGGGCCGCGCGCGGCGCGGTCAGCTGGAGACGCCGCACGGCACGGTGCAGACTCCGGTCTTCATGAACGTCGGCACGCAGGGCGCGATCAAGGGCGCTCTCTCGGCGCGCGACCTGAAGGAGATCGGCTGTCAGGTCGAGCTGTCGAACACCTATCACCTGCATGTCCGCCCGGGCGATACGCTCATCAAAGAGATGGGCGGCCTGCATAAGTTCATGACCTGGGACGGTCCCATCCTGACCGACAGCGGCGGCTTTCAGATCTTCTCGCTGGCACAGCTGCGCAAAATCACGGAGGAGGGCGTCAGGTTCAACTCCCACGTCGACGGGCGGCACATCTTCATGGGCCCGGAGGAGAGCATGCGCATCCAGGCCAATCTCGGCTCCGATATCGCCATGGCCTTTGACGAGTGCGTCAAGATCCCCTCGCCCTACGAATACGTCAAGCGCTCCTGCGAGCGCACCTATCGCTGGCTGGAGCGCTGCAAGGCGGCGCTCGCGGCGTACAACGGCGAGGAGGACGCGGTCAATCCCGGGCAGATGCTCTTCGGCATCAACCAGGGCGCGGTCTTCCACGATCTGCGCATCGAGCACATGAAGCAGATCGCGCAGCTTGAGCTGCCCGGCTACGCCATCGGCGGCCTCGCGGTGGGGGAGACGCATCAGGAGATGTACGACACCATCGAGGCGGTCGAGGAGTACATGCCCAAGGACCGGCCGCGCTATCTGATGGGCGTCGGCACGCCGGGGAACATCATCGAGAGCGTCTGGCGCGGCGTGGATTTCTTCGACTGCGTCATGCCCGCGCGCAACGGGCGGCACGGCCACCTCTTCACCTGGGGCGGCATCATCAACATCAAAAACGAAAAGTACGCCAGGGACGAGCAGCCCATCGATCCCGGCTGTGACTGCCCGGTCTGCCGCCGCTACTCCCGCGCCTATGTGCGGCACCTCTTCAAGGCGGAGGAGATGCTGGCGATGCGGCTTGCCGTCGCGCACAATCTGTATTTTTACAACAGCCTGACCGCGCGCATCCGCGAGGCCCTGGATGCGGGACGCTTCGCCGCGTTTCGGCAGGAGTTTACAGAAATTTTGGATAAACGGATCTAATCTCTTGCATTTACCCGGTTAACAAGCTATAATACAATCACTTTGTTTTTTGGAGGTATATCCTGTATGTTCTTCTTCCTTGAAGCTGCCGCTACCACTGCCGCTGCCGGCGGCGGTTCCATGATTATCATGCTGGTCGCGATGTTCGCGATCTTCTACTTCATGATCATCCGCCCGGAGAACAAGAAAAAGAAAAAGACCGAGGAGATGCGCAACTCCCTCGCGCTCGGCGATGAGATCACCACCATCGGCGGCATCGTCGGCAAGATCGTCCAGATCACCGAGGACACCATCACCTTCGAGACCGGCGAAGACCGCGTCCGTCTGCAGACCAAGAAGTGGGCCATTTCCACCACTGCCAAGATGGAGGCCGCGGAAGAGGCCGCCAAGTCGAAAAAGGGCAAATAAAGCCTGATATAAACCGGCATGAAACACCCCCGACGGAAATAAGATGTAGCATCTTATCTGTCGGGGGTGTTGCTTTGTCCGTTCAAAGCGTCATGGAAAAAAGCAGTCTGCGTTCGCTGCTGCGTGCACTGCTCGTATGGATCATCGCGGCGATCACGCTCTGCTTTTTGTCAGCCTGTGTGATCCGCGCGCATTGTGCGAGCTCGGCCGCGCTCGGATATGTCAGCTCTGCGATCAGCTTCCTTTGCGCCATGCCGGCTGCCGCGGCCGCGGGGGATGGGGAGAGGCGGCTTGTTTCAGGTCTGCTCTGCGGAGCCGGTTTGAGCCTGGTCCTGCTCACAGCGGGCTATCTGATCGCCGGGAAGGAAATGGATCCCTCCGGCATACTGAGCGTGCTGAGCTTCACCTTCGCTGGCTGCCTGACCGGAAGCATACTGTTCGGCGGGAAAAAAGCCAAGACAAAGCGAAGAGATTTCACAAAGAAAAAGAAACAAAACGGTAAAGGTTAACATAATTTCCACAAGTCGATTATTGAACAAAAGACGCCTCAATACTACATATGGAATAATTTTGATATAAAAGCATTTTTACCACAAGCTGTTGTGATATGGCGAGATATAGGTTTACATAATAGAAAAAATAATCTGAAAAAATACGAAAAAAGGGCTTGATATCTTTGCAATTTTGTAATATATTGTTACCACAACACAGTTATGTAAAGTGTATTTTCCTTGACAAAGATTACATAACGATTTCAAAGCGGATAAAAAACAGATGAGAACGCGGAGAAAGGATCACGACAACGGTCACAGGCTGTTTCTTCTGCTGTTTTTCCTTTCCGGCGCGCTTCTGTTTCGCTTCTGGCCGCCGATGGCCGAGCTGACAGCCGGCTGCGAAAAGCTGCTGCCCTGTCTGTTCCTGCTTCCGGCCCTGTTGGGCGGAAGCCTCTGCGGACTCTGGCTGATCCCGATCGGCGCGCTTGTGCTCGGCGCTTCCGCCATGCGGGAAGTGGCGGCGATCGACAGCTTATCGACAGCCGTTCCGCTGCTCCTGCTGACGCCGCTGTTTTTTGTCACGGCGGTTTTCGGTATGCGCCTGTCGGAGGAATGTCTGTCCGCGCTCACGCGGGGAGAAGCTTCCCGACGCAGAAGGCTTGTCCTGAAGCGATCCGCGGTCTGGGGCGCATCGTTCGCCGCTGCGGCATGTACCTTTTTCCTGCGATGACCGGTAGAGAGATAAAGGAGGGGATTGTTTGCAAAACACTGAGATCATCGAGCGTTTTGAACATTACCTGAAGGATGAGAAAAACGTTTCGGCAAACACCCTGAGCTCGTATATGCGCGATATTCGCCAGCTGGCGGCCTATCTCGACACGCACACGGAGACGGATATCGTTTCCGCGGACGCCGAGACGCTCGCCGAGTATGTGCTCTGGCAGAGAGAGTCCGGCAAGTCTGTTGCGACGGTCTCGCGCAGCATCGCCTCGATGAAGAGCCTGTATTCCTATCTGTTCATCCAGCAGATCATTACGGCAAATCCCGCGACCAAGCTCGTGACGGACAAGAACACCGAGCGCCTGCCGCAGATCCTGACCAGCAGGGAAGTGGAGCTCCTGCTCGAACAGCCGCGCTGCGTCGACGCCAAGGGCTACCGCGACCGCGCCATGCTGGAGCTGCTGTACGCCACAGGCATGCGCGTGACGGAGCTCATAGATCTTGACATCGGGGATGTGAATCTCGGCGCGGGCGTGGTCCGCTGCCACAGCCGCAACAAGGAGCGTGTGATCCCGATGTATCCCGCCGCCATCAAGGCGCTGGAGGATTATATCACGCTTGTGCGGCCGCAGATGATCGCCGTGCCGGACGAGCCCTCGCTCTTTGTCAACGTCAGCGGCGACAGGATGTCGCGCCAGGGCTTCTGGAAGATCATTAAGTATTATCAGAAGAAGGCCAACATCGAAAAAGACATCACGCCCCACACGCTGCGTCATTCCTTTGCCGCGCATCTGCTCGAAAACGGCGCCGATATCCACGCGATCCAGGAGATGCTGGGTCATGCGGACATCTCCTCCACGCAGGTGTACTCGCACCTTGTGAAAAAGCAGCTCAAGGACGTATACAACAAGGCCCATCCCAGAGCCTGAAACAAGGACTATCCACAACCGGCGCTCTCTGGGCGCCGGTTCTATGTTGAAAAGGCGGAGCCAGCATCCTTTTTCGCTTCTTCCCGCCGTATCGACAAATCGAGAATGGTAAAATGACAGGCCATGAATGAGATCCACTACGAAATCGAAAGAAAATATCTGATCCGCATGCCGGATCGCGCCTGGCTCGAGCGGGAAGCCGAGGGGACGGAGATCATACAGACCTACCTGCTCGCGGCCCCGGGGACGACCGAACGCGTGCGCAAACGCGGCAGAGACGGCGTCTATGTCTGCACACACACGACCAAGACGAAGCTCTCCGATCTGCGCCGTGTCGAGGAGGAAGAGGAGATCACGGAGGAAGAGTACGCGCGCCTGCTCCTGCGGGCCGATCCTTCCCGCCGCGTGATCCGGAAGACGCGGTGGTGCTTCCGGTACGAAGGCCAGGTCTTCGAACTGGACGTTTTCCCGTTCTGGGACGACCGGGCCTATCTTGAGATCGAGCTGTGCGACGAGAGCCAGGAGGTGTCCCTGCCGCCGAGCCTCACGATCATCCGGGAAGTGACGGCGGACCCGCGCTATACCAACGCGGCGCTCTCCGTCGAGATCCCTTACGACGATATTGGAAAGGAACAATAACATGAAAAGAACTCTTTCGCTTTTGCTCTGTCTGATCCTGTGTCTTTCGCTTTGCGCCTGCGGCAGGCTCGATCGGCTGAAGGATGTGGAGCTGCCGCCGCTGCCGACGGTGACCGTACGCCCTGAGTCTCAATCCGAGACGCCGGAGCCGACGGACGCGCAGCCGGCCGAGACTGCCGCCGCCGCGCCCGAGGCCGCGGGCGATACGGAGGACATGACGCTTCCCGTGATCGTCAGCTTTCAAAAGACGGAGATGATCGAGACCGACCCCGCCGCCCATGAGCAGAAGATCCTGACCTTCTCCTATCTGACGCCGCGTGTGACGATCCCCGGGCGTGACGAGGCCGCTGCGAAGATCAACGAGTACATCGGCATGCTCGACGAGACCTACTATACCGGCAATGACTACGGCGACGGCCCCTCCTCCGGCTACAACGGCATGCTCGAAATGGCGGAGGACAACTTCACCTACGCCTACGAGAGCGGCAATGACCTGCTGCTGGAGTTCGAGAGCGTCCGCGACGCGCGCATTTCCCGCGCCGACGGCCGTGTGCTCACGCTGAATCTCGGCACCTATACCTATTCCGGCGGCGCGCACGGGTATTACCTGAGCCGCGCCTACGTCTTCGATACGCGCAGCGGCGATCTGATAACGCTCGAGCAGCTGAGCCCGGATCTGCCCGCGCTGCGTACTTATCTGGTGCAGCGGATGATCGAGATGGTACAGACCGATCCGACGCTGGCCGCCGCGATCGACGGCTTTGTCGAGGAGTCGAACCGGGAGACGAGCTTCGGCGCGCTGATCCGCGACGGCTCCTGGTACCTGGACGACCGCGGCCTGGTCGTGTTCTCCGATCTCTACGAGATCTCCTCCTATGCGGCCGGCATGCAGACCTTTGTCTTCCCCTATGAGGAGCTCGGCGGTCTGGTCGATCTCAAGTGGTTTCCCGACTCGAAAAACAGCAGCGGCAGCTTCAGCATCCTGTCTATGGACAGCGTACAGGACGGCAGCTTCCCGATCCTCGACATGCTGACACTGGAGGAGGGCATGTCGCAGATATGTCTGTACAGCGGCGAACGCGCTTATGACGTTACGCTGTACCGGACGTATTATCATGATGATATTGGGAGCTTCTATCTCTCCGATCCGCTATGGTACTGCTCCTGCATGGAGAACAGCGGCCTGCAGATCTCTACCGATATTCCCGACGGCTATCCGAATCTTGCGCTGAGCTACCGCGGCGAGAACGGTGTGGTCCACCGCTGCCTGATCAGCCAGAGCGGGGAGGACGGACACCCGCTGCTGCTCGAAGAGGGCATCAGCTTCGCAGGCTGAGGAAGCGGCGATCTTTTCTCCGGGCGGTATTGAGATACCGCCCGGAATTTATGCAAAAAGCAGAAAATTCACGCGAAAAATTGTTGACATTGCAAGTCTTCCGTGGTATCTTATTAAGGCCGCATTGAAAGGGTATGGAAGAAAGCTCCGGCTTCACCCCCAGAGCGAGTCCTGTAAAGAGGGAGGAAATCATTTATGAAGCATGCTGTTATCGTGACCGGCGGCAAGCAGTACCG
>CAMJQX010000032.1 GCA_946408145.1 uncultured Clostridia bacterium | reverse complement strand
ACGACGCTGTGATGCTCATTGCCGAAGAAATTGCGCTCCATCTCGTCAAGCGCGCGGAACGGATCATACACGTTCACTCTGCGGCCGCCAAAAGGAATCAGTTCAAACATAATCTATCCCTCCATAAAAAAAGATACGATATAACATACTTTTCGACGAAGCTTTCATTTCTTTCGTTTCATCGTGTATATAATATATCGTACAATTATGAACGAATATAGCATATATTATGAACAAGGCGTGAATATTGGCACTCTCGCTTGTGGAGTGCCAATATTCACACCTTTTTGACTCAAATCGCGGTCGGAACCGCGTCAAGCTCGATCGGGCAGACATAACCGCTCGCTGTGCGCTCTGAAAACTCCGCTTTCGCTGCTGCCAGCAGCTTTTCGTCGGTCAGGAGATCGATCGCCGTCGACGCGAGCACCTTGGCGGCGTAGAGCATACCCTTATGGGCCATGGCGCTTTTGCCGCAGGCCACGATCTGCCAGGAATGGCCCGGCACGCCCGCGGGCCAGCAGGTCGCTTCGATCTGCGAGGTCGGCGTAAGCCAGCTCACGTCGCCCACGTCGGTGCTGCCCGGGGATGAGGTCTCGGAGGAATACATCGGCGCGAGGAAATCGTTGATCGGCTTATTGCCTCCGTCTGTCAGCTCCATGCAGCGCTTTCGGATCGCCGCGTCCTCACGCGCGCCCTTGATGGCGTCGACGCCGGAGCTTTGGTAGGTGGCCTTGAGGGCCTCCGCCAGCGCGAGATCCTCCTGCGTATAGACAGGCAGCTCGATCGCCCGCATGTTGGCGTAGAGCGCCTTCTCGATCGTATAATTCGGCACCAGCTCCGCCGTTCCGTCGATAAACACGCGCTCGTAGCTCGTGCCGGTCATCAGGGACGCGCCCTTCGCGATGTCGTCCACGCGTGCCAGCAGCTTGACAGCCTCGGCGACCTTGTTCGCGCGCACCATGTACAGTACGGCCGCCTTTGCCTGCACCACATTGGGCGAGACGCCGCCCGCGTCGGTGATCGCGTAATGGATCCGGCAGTCGGGCGTCATATGCTCGCGCAAAAACTGCACGCCGACATTCATCAGCTCCACCGCGTCCAGCGCGCTGCGGCCATTAAAGGGATCGCCCGCAGCGTGCGCGGGGACGCCCGAGAACTTGTACAGCACCTGAATGCTCGACGTGTTGGAGCCGGTCGTGACCTGATTGGCGTCGCCCGGGTGCCAGCTGATCGCCGCATCGAGCTTTTTCCACAGGCCCTCGCGTGCCAGGAAGGCTTTGCCGGCTCCCCCCTCTTCACCGGGGCAGCCGAAGAAGATCACCGTGCCGGGTTTCCCGCTCTTCTCCAAATACGCTTTTACGGCCGCCGCAGCCGCGAGCGAGCCCGCGCCGAGCAGATTATGCCCGCAGCCCTGCCCGCTCCCGCCGGGGACAAGGGGATCGTGCGTACAGGCGCCGGCCTTCTGGCTCAGGCCCGAGAGCGCGTCGTACTCGCCGAGGATGCCGATCACGGGTTTTCCGCTGCCGTAACTGCCGCAGAAGGCCGTGTCGATGCCGCCGAGCTTCTCTGTGACCGTGAAACCGAGCTCCCGCAGTTTCTCGCAGTAGAGCGCCGCGGACGCATGCTCCTTCAGGCTCAGCTCGGCGTATTCCCAGATCTGATCGGCGATTTCCTCAAACCAGGAAGCATGTCCGTCAATAAACGAAATCAGTCCCAGTTTATCGGCATTGAGCATATCCATTCTCCTTTCTATACGCAAGGCGGGGAGTTTCCTCCCCGCCTCCTCAAAACGCAAAACTGTATACGAAAACGGTTTTACAGCACCTTGGACAGAAAATCCTGCAGACGCGGGTTCTGCGGATGGTTGAAGATCTGCTCCGGGCTCCCCTCCTCCACCAGCTTGCCCTCGTCCATGAAGAGCACGCGGTTGCCGACCTCGCGGGCAAAACCCATCTCGTGCGTGACGACGACCATCGTCATCCCCTGCCGCGCAAGGCGCTTCATGACGTCCAGCACTTCGCCGACCATCTCCGGGTCGAGCGCCGAGGTCGGCTCGTCGAAGAGCATCACATCCGGTTCCATGGCCAGCGCGCGGACGATGGCCACACGCTGCTTCTGGCCGCCGGAGAGCTGGATCGGATAGGCGTCCGCGCGGTCCGCCAGGCCGACGCGGTTCAGCAGCTCCATCGCCTTGGCCTCCGCCTCCGCTTGCGGCACGCCCTTGACCTTGATCGGTGCGAGCGTCATGTTCTGCAGGATGGTCTTGTGCGGGAAGAGGTTGAAGTGCTGGAAAACCATGCCCATCTTCTGTCTGTGCAGGTCGATGTTGAGCTTCTTTCCGTCAGGCCCTTTCTTTTGCGTGATGTCCACGCCCTCGAAGATGATATGGCCGGAGGTCGGGATCTCCAGCAGGTTCAGCGAGCGGAGAAAGGTCGACTTGCCGGAGCCGGAGGGGCCGATGATGACCATGACGTCGCCCTTGTTGATGTCTACGGAAACGCCGTCGAGCGCCTTGATCGTCTCTCCGTTATAGTATTTTTTGAGGTCAACGACCTCGATGAGCTTATCGGATGTCGCCACGGCGCAGCCTCCTCTCAAATACCGCAAGGAGCTTGGTGAGGATGAAGGTCACCACAAAGTAGACCACCGCCACCATGATCAGCGGCTCCATCGTCAGATAGGTGGTGCCCTTGATGAGCAGGCACTGGGTCATCAGGTCGCCGATGAAGAAGGTGGAGGCCAGCGAGGTGTCCTTCACGATCATGATGAACTCGTTGCCGAGCGCGGGCAGGATGTTCTTGATCGCCTGCGGCAGGATGATCTCCGTCATGGTCAGCCGCTGGCTCATGCCGAGGCTGCGGGCCGCTTCCGTCTGGCCGATGTCCACCGCCTGGATGCCGGAGCGGATGATCTCGGAGACGTAGGCCGCGCTGTTGCAGACGAGCGCGATCGCCACGCAGAGATACTGCTTGCGGTTGAGGAAGGGGATCAGCTGCGGCAGCGCGAAATAAAACAGATACAGCTGCAGCAGCATGGGCGTGCCGCGGATGATCTCGGTATAGATCGCCGCGATCCAGCGAAGGGGCGGGATCTTTGACATGCGCAGGAGCGCGATGAGCGAGCCCAGGATCGCGCCGACCGCCACCGTGATCGCTGCCAGCGACAGGGAGTAGCCCAGGCCGGTGATCAGGAACTTGTCCCAGTATTTGATCGTGAGCTTTACGATATTCTGGCCGATGGTCGCAAAATTCATATTGACCTCTCTCCGTACAGTTCGGGGCGCTCCCGGCGGGGCGCCCCGATCTTATGTGTTCTTTCGGTCCGCGGGAGGCAGGATCAGCCGGCGGCGGATTCCGCAGCCGCTTCCTCAGCAGCCTCTTCGGCGGGCGCCTCCTCGGCGGTCTCGTCGGGGATGCTCACTTCTTCAGCGGTCTCCAGGCCGGCCATCGCTTTCGCCTCTTCGTACCAGCCGGCGTAGAAGCCGCTGTCGTAAGCCTTGGCCAGCGCCTCGTTGACGGCGGCCAGCAGGGCGGTGTCGCCCTTGTGCATCATGATGACGTTGGCTTCGAAATCGGAGCTCACGTCAAACTGCCACACGCACTTAACCAGGCCCTCGTTGTTGACGAGGATCGCGTCCGCGTTGCCGTCGGCCACAGCCAGGGCCTCGATATTGCCGGCCTGCAGCTCCATCACGCCGACGCCGATCTCACCGATCGTGACCGCCTTTGCGTTGGGCAGCTGCGAGGTGACGAGATCCATCTGCAGAGACGCGTTCTGCGCGCCGACCGCGACACCGTCGAAGTCCTCGGGCTTGGTGTACTTCTCGGCGTCCGCCTCGCGGATCAGGATGACCTGCGCGGTCTCATTGTCGCCGGCGTAATACTTGTCGGACAGTTCAAAGTTCTCGGCACGGGACTCCGTCCAGCTGTAGCCGGAGATCGACATATCCACCGCGTCCATCGCGACGGCGGTCTGGCAGGCGTCGAAGCTCATCGCCTGGATCTCCAGCTTTACGCCGAGCTCCTCGGCGATGTACTTGGCGAGCGTCACATCAAAGCCGACGTATTGATCCTGCCCCTCCTTGGAGGAGTCGACAAACTCCATCGGCGCGAAGTCGGGAGACAGCGCGACGGTCAGCACACCGGCTTCCTTGATGATGTCCAGCTCGTTCTTCTCGACGACGGCTTCTTCGGCGGCCGGTTCCTCAGCGGCCGGAGCCTCGGTGGGAGCTGCGGCGGGTGCGGCGCTGTTTCCGCAGGCGGCGAGGGCAAAAATCATACCCAGGGCCAGCAGGATGCACAGAAAACTCTTCATCTTTTTCATAACATTTGCCCTCACAATTCGTCAGTTTTAATAAATTGTCCCTTGGACGATTGTGATATTATCACAAGAGAGGATCCGTGTCAAGAGAATTTTGCAAATTTATGCGCTGAATTTTTATTTTCTTTTATGTTTATTCATTATATCGCTCTGTATTCACGAAAATAATGCATAAGCGCAGAATGGCGTGCGCTTATGCATTCCGTTTTTCTATTCTTTTTCGACCCTCAGCGCCTCCGCCCGGCGAGGGAAAACGCGGCGAAAGCGAGGAGATTGGCGGCCACGATGCTCGCGCCGGTCGGCGTCTCCAGAAAGTATGAGGCGACGGCGCCGATCAGAAAGCAGCCGACCGAGATCGCAGCAGCCGTGACGATGACCGCGCGAAAGCTCCTGCATACACGCATGGCCGAAAGCGCCGGGAAGATGATCAGGCTCGAAATGAGCAGCGCACCCATCATGCGCATGCCGAGGACCACGGTGATCGCCGTCAGCACGGCGAGGAGTGTATTGTAGACTTCTGTCTTTGTGCCCGTGGCCCGGCTGAAGGTCTCGTCAAAGGTCACGGCAAAGAGGCGCGGGTAAAAGGCGATGAACAGGGCCAGCACGACGGCGGAGAGGATCACGCTCAGCACCGTGTCCGTCCGGCTCAGGGAGAGGATCGAACCGAACATATAGCTGGATACTTCGGTATTCATGCCCGTCGTCACCGATACGCTGATGACGCCGATCGCCAGCGCGCTGGAGGAGATGAGGGCGATGGCCGCATCCCCTTTCAGCTTCTTGCTCTCGCTCAGGCGAAGCAGCAGCACGGCGGCGGCGATCACGACCGGCACAGCCACGGCGAGCGGCGCCAGATGCAGCGCGGAGGCGATCGCGAGCGCGCCGAAGCCGACATGGCTCAGGCCGTCGCCGATCATGGAGTAACGCTTGAGCACCAGCGAGACGCCGAGCAGGGCCGCGCAGAGGCTCACCAGCACACCGACGAGCAGCGCGCGCTGCATGAAGTGATAGGACAGCATCCTGACGATCTCGCTCACAGTCTGCCACCTCCCAGGAAACGCCGGGCCAGACTGCTCTCTCTGTACGCGGCGGAGCTGCCGAAAAAGAGCTGTTCATGGCCGAGATGCAGGATATGCGTGGCATAGCGCACGGCGGCGTGGATGTCATGGGAGACCATGATCACCGTGATGCCGTCGCAGAGATTGACGAGCTTGATGAGGTTGTACATCTCACCCGTGGCGATGGGGTCGAGGCCGGTCACCGGCTCGTCGAGCAGCAGGAGCTTCTTTGTCGCACACAGAGCCCGCGCGAGCAGCACGCGCTGCTGCTGGCCGCCGGAGAGCTCGTGATAGCTCTTGTCCGCCAGGTCTTCGATGCCCATGCGCTCCAGATTCATAGCGGCGCGCTGCCTGTCGTCGGCATTGTAGTGGAGCCTGCGGCCGAGGGAATTGAGGCAGCCGGAGAGCACGACCTCGCGTACGCTGGCAGGGAAATCCCGCTGGATCTGCGTCTGCTGCGGCAGATAACCGATCTCCGTGCTCAGCAGGCCGTCTCCGAAGCGGATACTCCCCTTGTCCGGCGCCTTGAGCCCGAGCAGGCCCTTGATGAGCGTAGACTTTCCCGAGCCGTTTTCGCCGACCACGCAGAGATAGTCGCCGGCGCTGAGGGCAAAGTTCACGCCCTCCAGCACGGTCTCCCCGTCATAGCCGAAGCTCAGATCTTCACATTCCAATATGGCCATCAGCCCAGGGCCTCCTTCAATGCCTCAAGGTTTTTCTGCATCAGCTCCAGATAGCCGACGCCGTCACGCAGCTCGTCCGCGCTGACGTTGTGGCAGGAGTGGAACAGGAGCTTCGCGCAGCCTGTGTCCTCGCAGATCATGTCCGCCATTTTCTCGTTGGAAAACTCGATATA
Organism: uncultured Clostridia bacterium; assembly: GCA_946408145.1. Next base: position 5,016 of record CAMJQX010000032.1, on the reverse strand, counting down.
AAACACCGCCGGGAGCCCCTGCTCCCGCACCCGGTCGATCAGGAAGGCGACCGTCCGCGCCGAGGGCTCGGTGTCCTCCGCACAGCCGGGAAAGGCGGCAAAATAGGTCAGCCCGTACTCCTCCACAAAGTATCGGACCGGGAAGCGGTCGGCGAAGACCATGGTGTGAAAACGAGCCCCCTCCACGACCTGGCGGAACGCGGCGTCCAGCGCGCGCAGCTTTTCCGTATAGCCGCGCAGATTCTCCCGATAGACGCTCTCCCCTTCCGGGTCGATCGCGCAGAGCTCCCCGCACAGGGCCTCACAGATGCGGATCGCATTCACCGGCGAGGTCCAGACGTGCTCGTCGTACTCGGTCTCTTCCTCCTCGTGCTCCTCATGCGGGATCTGCATCCCTTCCGCGTGCTCCTCTTCCAGCGCGTCGACACAGTCGAGCATGGCGAGCGAGCGGATCTCTTCGCCGCTCTCCAGCAGCTTTTCCGCCCAGACCTCGGACTCGCCGCCGCAGCGGAAAAAGAGATCGGCGCTCTGGATGCGCGCCATGTCTTTCGCGGTAGGCTCGAAGCTGTGTGCCTCCGCGCCGGGCGGGAGCAGCAGCGTCACCGCCGCCCGCTCGCCGGCGATCTGCCGCGCAAAGTCATAGGCGGGAAACACGGTCGTCACGATGCGCAGGCCGCTCTGCGGCTCCTCAGGTTCCGCGCCGCAGCCCCAGAGGGACAACAGCAGGACGAGCATCAAAAGGATGCTCAGCAGTCTTTTCATGGTCTCACTCCAATCTTTATAAGAATACCGAATCGCGCGCATTTCGTCAAGACCAAGTCTTTTCAAATCTCGCCGGATATGCTAAAATAGCAAAAAAAGCGGGAGAAGAAACATGAAGATCTGCATTTTCGGGGCTTCCGGCAGCGAACTGGATCCGAAATACTTTGAAGACGCGCACAGCTTCGGCAATCTGCTTGCCGAGGGCGGGCACACGCTGGTATTCGGCGGCGGGGCTCACGGTTTGATGGGCGCCTGCGCGCGAGGCGCGGCGGAACGGGGCGGCGAGATCATCGGGATCGCCCCGCGTTTCTTTGACGAGCCGGGGATCCTCTATAATGGCTGCACCCGTTTTGTCTTCACCGAGAGCATGCGCGAGCGCAAGGCCGCCATGGACAGGGAGAGCGACGCTTTTCTCGTGATGCCCGGCGGCATCGGTACGCTGGAAGAATTCTTCGAGATGCTCACGCTCAAGCAGCTCGGCCGCCATGCCAAGCCCATGGCAGTCCTCAACACGCTCGGCTATTATGACGAGCTGCTGCACATGCTCGAAAAAGCTGCAGACGGCGGCTTCATGAGCCGTCAGTGTCTGCTGCTCTTCCACCTCTGCACTTCTCCCGCACAGGCGCTCGAAGAGCTCCTGCACGACAGGCCGATCAGCGGCAGCAGCCGCAGGCTCGTCGACTACAGCAAATAATCCGATACTGCCGCCAAACGGCGGGAAACAAGAAATCTCCGTGCAGCTATTGAATTGCACGGAGATATTTGTTATTATAATATAATAAAGAAATAAATGTGAATATAGGTTGTGCTTATGAAGAAAGGCTGGACAATTCCATATTCCCGGCCGGAGGTCTCTGAGGAACTGCTGCAGGCGGGCTGCGGTCCGCTGCTTGCCGCTGTGCTGACGCTGCGCGGCGTGAAAACGGCGAGGGACGCCCGCCGCCTTTTGGAGAGCGGGACGGACTGCCTGCACGATCCTATGCTGATGGGCGGGATGGCCGTCGCAAAAGAGCGCATCATGCAGGCGATCCGCCTCGATGAACGCGTGGCGGTCTACGGAGACTATGATGTGGACGGGATCACCGCCACCTGCATCGTTACCGATTACCTGCGCAGGCAGGGTCTCTCCTGCATCCCCTACATCCCCGACCGCAGTGAGGAGGGCTACGGCCTCAACCGCAGTGCGCTGGACACGCTGCACGACGAAGGCGTGAACCTCATCATCACGGTGGACTGCGGCATCACCGCCGTGGAAGAGACGGAATATGCCCGCTCTCTCGGGATCGACGTGATCATCACCGATCACCACGAGTGCAAGAACGGCGCGCTGCCCGACGCGGTCGCGGTGATCGACTGCAAGATGGAGGGCGACCCCTATCCGAATCCCTATCTCGCCGGCGTCGGCGTGGCGCTCAAGCTGGTCAGCGCCTGCGACGGGGACGGGGCGGCCATGCTGGCGCGATACGCGGATCTGGTGGCAGTCGGCACGGTGGCGGACGTCATGCCGCTTGTCGACGAAAACCGTTTTCTGGTTCGGCAGGGTCTGAACAAGCTCAAGGACGATCCTCTTCCCGGCTTTTCGGCCATGCTGAAGGAAGCAGGGGTGGACGCCGCGCATCTGACCGCCTCCGCCATCGGCTTCAGCCTTGCGCCGCGGCTCAATGCGGCCGGCAGGCTCGGTCAGGCCGTCAAGGCGGCCGAGCTGCTCATGTGTACCGACGAGACGGAAGCCGCCTCTCTGGCCGCCGAGCTCTGTGAGCTCAACCGTCAGCGCCAGAGCATCGAAACGGAGATCTGGCAGGAGGCGCAGGCGCTGCTTGCCGGGCAGACGCCGGACGGGCCGATCGTGCTGGCCAGCGACCGCTGGCATCAGGGCGTCATCGGGATCGCCGCCTCGCGTCTGGCCGAACAGTACTGCGTTCCCGCGATCATGATCTGCATGATGGGCGATCAGGGAAAAGGCTCCTGCCGCAGTCATGGCGGCTTCAATCTCTACGACGCACTCTCGGCCTGCTCGGATCAGCTTCAGGGCTTCGGCGGCCACGCGCTGGCCGCAGGTCTCACCATCGCGCCGGAGAATATCGACGCCTTTCGAAAGGCGCTGTGCGAATACTACCGACAGCACGCAACCGAGAAACAGCCTGAGGTGCAATGCGATCTGCTGATCCGCGACCCCTCTGTTCTCAGTGTTGAGAACATCCGGGAGCTGGATCTGCTCGAACCATACGGAAACGGCAATCAAAAGCCCGTCTTCTGCCTGTCGGACGTCGAGCTCGAGTCAGTCTCCAATGTGGGCGGCGGGCGTCATATGCGCGTGCGCGTCCACGCCGGCCGAAGCCGTTTTGAGGGGATTTTCTTCTCGCACTCTTCGGACTCTCTCGGTCTTCACGAGGGCGACCGTGCGGATCTGGCTTTCACGCCGCAGATCAACGACTATCGCGGCCATGTCTCGGTCCAGCTCGTGCTCTGCGCAGCGCGGCGGCACCGGCCGGACGAGCTGTGCGAGCTGATCGCGCGGAACGACGGCGCCGCCCTCTGGGCCGCCGCGGTCTACTGCCCGGAGCGCGCGGATTTTATCCGGCTCTGGCGCTCCGACTGCGGCAGCACTCCCCTTCCCCGTGAGCTGGATGCGCTGCTGGCCCTCTGTCCGCCCGGTATGGCGCCGGAGAGCTTCTGCCTTTGTCTCTCCGCCTTCCTGGAGGCTGGGCTGCTGAAGAGCGAGGATGGGACGCTGTACGGCGCCAGGCGCGCCGAGATCGACGGAAAGGCCGATCTGGAGGCGACCGAGATCATGCGGCGCCTGCGGCAGCTTCAATCAAAATGATCACGATTCTGAGGTTTCGTTCATGGCTGAGGAAGAGAGAAAACTGAATACGCCTCTTGACCCGGATCAGATGTACGCCGAGCTGGAGGAGAAGATCCGCAGCAGCCACACCATGGATCTGGCGCGGATCCGCTCCGCCTATGAGATGGCCAGAGCCGCTCATGAAGGGCAAAAGCGGAAGGACGGCTCCCCCTACGTTACGCACTGTGTCGCCGCGGCCGACATCTCCGTGGATCTCGGTCTGGATGAGGACTCCATCATTGCGGCGCTGCTGCACGACGTCATCGAGGATACCACGCTCACCCACGCCGACATCGCCCACGAGTTCGGTCCGGCGGTGGCGGACATCGTGGAAGGCGTCACCAAGCTGACGCGGATGCAGTACGCCACCAAAGAAGAAGAGCAGATGGAGAACCTGCGCAAGATGCTCATGGCCATGGCCAAGGACATCCGCGTGATCCTCATCAAGATCGCCGACCGTCTGCACAACATGCGCACGATGGCCTATCAGTCTCCGGAGAAGCAGCGCACCAAGTCGCTGGAGACCATGGAGATCTACGCCCCGATCGCCCACCGCCTCGGCATGCAGCAGGCCAAGTGGGAGCTGGAGGATCTGGCGCTGCAGTATCTGGATCCGCAGGGCTATAAGGAGATCACCGACTCGCTCGATGCGAAGATGCCGCAGCTGGAGGCCTTCATGGACAGCATGAAGGAGAAGATCCAGACCCGCCTGAACGCAGAGGGTATCGAATGCACGATCTACTGCCGCATCAAGCACGTCTACTCCATCTATCGCAAAATGTACGCGCAGAAGCTTGACATCAACGGCATCTTCGATCTCTGCGCCTTTCGCGTGATCGTGGACACGATCCCGGACTGCTACAATGTCCTGGGTCTCATCCACTATATGTTCAAGCCCGTGCCCGGCCGCTTCAAGGATTATATCTCGACCCCGAAGCCCAACATGTACCAGAGCGTGCACACGACCGTTATCGGTTCCGAGGGCATCCCCTTCGAGGTGCAGATCCGCACCTGGGACATGCATCACACCGCCGAGTACGGCATCGCCGCCCACTGGAAGTACAAGATGAACGACGGCGGCAGCGCCCTGCGGCAGGGCGACGAGGATAAATTCGCCTGGGTCAGACGCCTGCTGGAGAGCCAGCAGGAATCCGACGCACAGGATTTCTTCCATGATCTGAAGATCGACATGTTCGCCGACGAGGTATTCGTCTTCTCACCCAAGGGGGATGTGATCAATCTCCCCGCCGGCGCCACGCCCATCGACTTTGCCTATGCGATCCACTCCGACGTGGGCAACCACATGGTCGGGGCCAAGGTCAACGGGCGCATCGTCACCTACGATTACGTTCTGCAGAACGGCGACATCGTGGAGATCCGCACCTCCAAATCCGCCCCCGGCCCCAGCC
>CAMJQX010000031.1 GCA_946408145.1 uncultured Clostridia bacterium | reverse complement strand
CGGCGCTGAAGTCGTTGAAGACGTAGTAGCGCTCGAGCTTCGAGGTGTCGAAGTACACGTTGCCGCCGGCAAAGTAGGCGTAGCCGGTATCCATCAGCTTTGTGATGATGCGGATGTAGTCGTCGATGCAGTTGGTGGCGGGCTCCACCACGTCCGGCGTCTTGATGTTGAGCTTGCCACAGTCGGAGAAAAAGGCGTCGGTATAGAACTTCGCGATCTCCATGACGCTCTTGTGCTCGCGGCGGGCTCCCTTGAGCATCTTGTCCTCGCCCTCGTCCGCGTCGGAGGTCAGGTGGCCGACGTCTGTGATGTTCATGACGCGCTTGACATTGTAGCCCAGATAGCGCAGGTACTTCTCCAGCACATCCTCCATGATGTAGGAGCGCAGGTTGCCGATGTGCGCGAAGTGATAGACCGTGGGGCCGCAGGTGTACATCTTGACGATGTCGGGATGGTTGGGAACGAACAGCTCCTTCTTGCGGCTGGCGGAATTGTACAGATACATAGGATAGCCTCCTTAATCGACGGCTTTGAAAACGTCGCGGTTTTTGATGAAATATTCGATGCCGGAGTATACGGTCGTGAGCACGATCACGGCGGTGCCGATCTCAGCGGCAAAGTCCGGCGCGGAGTCCCCGAGCCCCGGGGCGGGGAAGAGCAGCATCAGACAGAGACAGAGCATCGTGGCCGCGGTCTTGACCTTGCCTGACCAGGCGGCGGCGATCACGCGCCCCTGCTCCACGGCGATCAGCCGCATCCCGGATACGGCGAACTCCCGCAGCAGCACGACGGCCAGCGCCCAGCCGGGCATACGCCCGCGCTCGACGAAGAAGCACATGGCCGCCATGACCAGCACCTTGTCGGCCAGCGGGTCCATGAACTTGCCGAAGTTCGTGATCTGGTTGTAATGCCGGGCGATGTAGCCGTCGGCAAAATCGGACAGGCTCGCGATCACAAAGACCGCGAAGGCCCAGAGCATATGTCCCGCATAGGCGAGCACGAGGAAGACCGGGATCAGAACGACCCGGAAGAGGGTGATCTTGTTGGCGGTGGTCATGCCTCAGGCCTCCTCCCCGTAAAGAAATCCGTCCTCGGCGGCGGTGATGAGCACCTCGGAGAACTCGCCCTCGCGGGCATAGCCCTCAAAATACACCTCGCCGTCGATATCGGGGGAGTCGGCGTAACATCGGCCGACCCACTGCCGGCTCTCCTCGTCGTAGCGCTCGACCAGCACGCGGATGGTCTTTCCGACGAAGCTCCGACAGAACGCGTCCATGATCGGGGCCTGCAGCTCCATCAGCAGATCCGCGCGCCGCTGCGCCTCCTCAGCGTCGACGTGCGCCATCTTCGCGGCCGGCGTGCCCTCCTCCGGGGAGAAGGGGAAGACGCCCGCGCGCTCGATGCGAGCCTCTTTCAAAAACGCGCACAGCTCCTCGAACTCCGCCTCGCCCTCGCCGGGCAGGCCCGCGATCAGGCTGGTGCGCAGCACCAGACCGGGGATGCGCTCGCGAAGGGTCCTGAACAGGGCGCGGATCTCATCGCCCGTGCCGCGGCGGTTCATGCGTTTGAGGATCCTGTTGTTGATATGCTGGATGGGGATATCCAGGTATTTGACGATCTTTTCATTTCCTGCGATCTCGTCGATCAGCTCGTCGTCGAACTGGTCGGGATAGAGGTAGTGGAGGCGGATCCACTCCACGCCCTCGATCTTCGCAAGCTCGCGGCAGAGCTGCGCCAGACATCGCTTCCCGTACAGGTCGGTGCCGTAGCGGGTGATGTCCTGCGCGATGACGATCAGCTCCTTGACGCCGTGCGCGGCGAGATCCTTCGCCTCCGCGAGCACGTTTTCCATCTTGCGCGAGCGATAGCGCCCGCGGATGTAGGGGATCGCGCAGAAGGCGCAGAAGTTGTCGCAGCCCTCGGCGATGCGCAGGTAGGCCCAGGACGGGCCGGTGGAGACGACGCGGGGGATCTCATCCACCGGGGCGTTCCGGTCGCCGAAGAGGCTGGCCTTCCTGCCCTCGAGCACGGCGTTGGCCGCGCCGACGATATCGCCGAAGCTGCCGACGCCGAGCACGGCGTCGATCTCCGGCAGCTCATCGAGAATGGAATCCTGATAGCGCTCGCTGAGGCAGCCGGTGACGATCAGGCCGCCCAGCTTCCCCTCTTCTTTGAGCTCGGCCAGCTCCAGGATCGTGTCGATGGCCTCACTCTTCGCGGCGTCGATGAAGCCGCAGGTATTCACGATGGCGAGCTCCGCCCCCTCCGGCTCCGGGACCAGCACGAAGCCGGCCTCGTCCAGCAGGTAGAGCATCTGCTCGCTGTTGACCAGATTCTTGGCGCAGCCAAGAGAGATCATCGCAAAGGTCTTGTCCATCAGTCTTCCTCGATTATTTCATCCGAATAACGGCGAAGCGCCGTGCGGATCTCCTCCCAGGAATAGCCCCGGCGAAAGAGCGCGGCGCCGATCCTGCGAAGCTGCTCCCGATCGTTCGGGTCCTTCAGCCGCGCGGCAATGAATTTGTGCAGCTTCTCGTCGGCGGCGGGCATCTGCTCCACGGCTTCGTCCCAGAGTGCCCGGTCCACGCCGCGGCGACCGAGCTCGGAGCGGACGCGGCCCGCGCCGTAGCCCTTCGCGGCATAGTGCCGGGCGACGGCGGCGGCGTAGCTCTCGTCGTTGAGAAAGCCGTGCTCCTGCAGCCAGTCCGCCGAGTAGTCGGCGGCGTCCTCGTCCGCGCCCTTCTGCAGCAGCTTTTCGCGCAGCTCCTTCCGGGACATGAGACGGCGGGAGATCATCTCCAGCGCCCTGTCCCGCGCGAGGGAACGGGAGGAGTCCCGCCTAAGCGCGGCGAGCTCCTCTTCCTCCAGATCCTTCCCGGTGAAGAGCCGCAGATCGGTCACCACGCCGAGAGAGCTCTCAATCTCGCTCCCGTCCGCCAGCACGACCGTGAAGCGGTCGGAGGCGGTCCGGCGCAGAGCGGTAATCAGCATAGGATTCTTTCCTTTTCCTGTCATCCTGAGGAGCCTCAGGGCGACGAAGGATGACAGTGTTATTTAAACTTTCGGGGCTAAATTCTCAGTCAAGCTCGAAGTCCGCCGCGGAGATATCCACCGCCGGGGTGGAGGCGATGCGGCCGGAGGCCTGCGCGGCCTTGCGGGCCTGCGGGGACATGAGCTTGTGGGCGTTGGCGCGGATCTCGCTCTCGATCTGCTCGCGCGCTTCGTCGTCGTTCATCAGGTAGTCCTTGAGAGCGTCGCGGCCCTGGAAGCGCTGCCCGTTGCAGGTGAACCAGGCGCCGGCCTTGTCGATCAGCTCGAGCTTTACGCCGAGGTCGATGATCTCGCCCACGCGGGAGATGCCCTCGCCGTAGAGGATGTCGAACTCCGCCTCGCGGAAGGGAGGCGCGACCTTGTTCTTGACGATCTTGGCGCGGGTGCGGTTGCCGACCATCTCGCCGTTGACCTTCAGGGTCTCGATGCGGCGCACGTCGATGCGCACGGAGGCGTAGTACTTGAGCGCGAGACCGCCGGGCGTGGTCTCGGGGTTGCCGTACATGACGCCGATCTTCTGACGCAGCTGGTTGATGAAGATGACGGTGCAGTTGTTCCGGGAGATGGCGCCGGCCAGACGGCGCATGGCCTGGCTCATCAGGCGGGCCAGGGCGCCGACGACGGTGTCGCCCACCTCGCCCTCAAGCTCGGAGCGGGGGATCAGCGCGGCCACGGAGTCCACCACCAGCACGTCGATCGCGCCGGAGCGGACCAGAGACTCGGCAATGTCCAGCGCCTGCTCGCCGGTGTCCGGCTGGGAGATGAGCAGGCTGTCGATGTCCACGCCCAGAGCGCGGGCGTAGGCGGGCTCCAGCGCGTGCTCCACATCGATGTAAGCGGCGTCGCCGCCGGCCTTCTGGGCCGAGGCGACCACGTGCAGCGCGAGCGTCGTCTTGCCGGAGGCCTCGGGCCCGTAGATCTCCACGATGCGGCCGCGGGGAACGCCGCCGATGCCGAGGGCCAGATCCAGCGACAGCGAGCCGGTGGAGAGAGCCTCGACGTTCACGGAGATATCGTCGCCCAGACGCATGATGGTGCCCTTGCCGTAGTCTTTTTCGATTTTAGCGATCGCGGTCTCCAGCGCCTTTTTCTTATCGCTCGCGGGCGCGGGGACGGGAGAAACCTTTTTCTTCTCAGCCATGGTCAAAACTCCTTTATGTCAAATCAGTATGTACAGGATCAAAAGCCCGTATAGAGTTCGTCTTCGTACATCTTGCCGATGACGACGCGCTCCACGCCGAGGGTATCCTTTCGCGTGTCGGCCGAGGCAAAGCCGGCCGAGAGGATCATTTCCCTGACGGCCTCTGCCTGCCCCTCGCCGACCTCGAAGAGCATCCATCCGCCCGGCTTGAGCAGCGAGCGCCAGTATTTGAGGATGCTGCGGTAGAAACGCAGACCGTCCTCGCCGCCGTCGAGCGCCCAGATGGGCTCGTAGTCGCGCACCGAGGGGTCGAGCGTCAGGATCTCCGCGCTCTCGATGTAGGGCGGGTTGGAGACGATCATGTCGAAAGTCCCCATGCTCAGCGGGGGAGAGGCGGTGGCGTCTGCCTGCATGCAGATTACGCGCGAGAGCAGACGGTTGATCGCCACGTTGCGGCGGCAGATCTCGAGCGCGTCGGCGCTGATGTCCACGGCCACAAGGCGCGTGGCGGGCATCTCGTGCGCGATGGCGCAGGCGATGCAGCCGCTGCCGCAGCAGAGATCGAGGATGCGCGCGTCCATCTTCCGCCCGGTCAGCAGGGACTTTGCGGTGTCGACCAGCAGCTCCGTGTCCATGCGGGGGATCAGCACCTCGGGAGAGACGACCATCGGCAGGCCGTAAAACTCCCAGAAGCCGGTCACATAGGCCACGGGCTCTCCGTTCAGGCGGCGCTGGGTGTATTCACGCACTTTGGCTTCCACCGCGTCGGTCGTGTAGAGGTTCATGTCCCGCAGGAGCTCCGCCGGGGTCTTGCCGGCGGCCTGAGCGACCAGAAGCCGCGCCTCCAGATTGAAGCTCTCCACCCCCTGCTGCCGCAGGAGATTGCGGGTGGAGAGGTAAAGTTCATTGTAAGTTTTCATGCAGTTTCTCTCTTTTCAGCGGGAAAAGTCCTTTTATTTCCCCCACTCGTCGCTGCCCTTCTCTTCGGGGATGACCAGCTCCAAAGCCCGGATGGCGCACTCGATCATGCTGTCGTCGGGCTCGTTGGTCGTGATGCGCTGCAGCCATTTGCCCGGTGCGGACAGAACGGCGGACAGGCGGTTGTCATGCGCGCCGCACCAGCGATTGATCTCGTAGCTTATCCCTACCACGACAGGCAGGAGCAGCAGATGGCAGCCGACGCGGGCGAAGGTGTTGCTGACGCGCACCACGGAATTTACAAGGATGCTCACCAGCACCACCACCAGCAGAAAGCTCGTGCCGCAGCGGGGGTGGAAGCGGCTCTCCGGCCGCACGTTCTCGACGGTCAGCTCCTTGCCGTGCTCGTAGCAGAAGATGGTCTTGTGCTCGGCGCCGTGGTAGGAGAAGAGGCGCTTGACGTCGCCCATGCCGGAGACCAGCTTCATATAGCCGATCAATATGACGATCCTCACAAGGCCCTCGGAGAGGTTGCGCACGATGTAGCTCTGGGTCAGAGCCTTGATCCAGCCAACGATCAGCGCGGGCAGGAAGATGAACAGCAGCACCGACAGCGCGATGCCCAGCACCACGGCCACGCCGATGATGAGCTTCTGGGCCTTGTCGGCGGGGAAGTGGTCCTCGATCCATTTGTCGAGCTTGTCCGGTTCGCCCTGCTCCTCCAGGGGGACAAGACTGGCCGAATAGGTCAGGGCCTGCATGCCCTTGATCATGGAGTCGAGAAAAATGGCGCAGCCCCGGATGAAGGGAACGCCGAGAATGGGATACCTGTCCTTGACGAGCTTGAGCTCGTCCACTTTTTCCACCAGGCCCTCCGCGGTGCGGCAGACGATCGCCTGCTGCTTCGGGCCGCGCATGAGGATGCCTTCGATCAGAGCCTGCCCGCCGATGGAGGTGCGGAAGCTGCAGGATGCGTTGGATTCGGGCATTGCTGTCTCCTTGAAAGTGTTTTTATTGTTCAGCGCCTTGTGCCCGGCGCATAAGAATTGCCTCTCGCTCTCCTCGGCGCTCGGCGCTCGATCAAGGCGAGCCGTAGGGCAGGGTCACCGTCGCCATGCAGCCTTTTTCGGGAGCGTTGGCGATGTCCAGCCTGCCGCCGTGGCGGGTGACGATCTCGTCGCAGACGGCGAGACCGATGCCGGTGCCGCGGTTCTTGGAGCTGCCCTTGTAGAACTTCTCCTTTACGTGGGGGAGCTCCGACTCCGGGATGCCGTGCCCGTAGTCGCGCACGGTGATATGCACGCCCTCGGGGTCGGAGGCCAGGGTCACGTCGATCCGTTTCCCCTCGCCGCCGTGGGTCATGGCGTTGTCGAGCAGATTGAGAAAGACCTGCTTGAGCCGCTCGGAGTCGCCGGGGATCAGCGGGATCTCGGTGGGCGGCTCGGTGTAGTTGAGCTCAATGCCGGCCTGCTTCATCAGCTCACCGTAGGTAAAGAGCGCGTCCTCCAGCTCGGCCGCGATGTCGATCAGCTCGACGCGGAGGTTGAAGCGGCCGTCCTGGATGCGCGTGAACTCCAGCAGCTCCTTGACCATGCCGGTCAGACGCTCGGCTTCACGGGATATGATATTGATGCCGCGCAGGGAGTCGCCCTGCACGGCCTCGTCGTAGGCGATGGTCTCGGCCCAGCCTGTGATGGCGGTCAGCGGCGTGCGCAGCTCGTGGGAGACCTGGGAGATGAAGTCGGTCCTGGCCTTGTCGGCCTGCGCGACCTTTTCGGACATCTCGTTGATCTGGTCGGTCAGGCGGCCGATCTCATCGTCGCCGCCGGATTCGAGCTGACTGCCGTAGCTGCCCTGCGCGATGTGCGCCGCGAAGCGCGTCAGACGCACCAGCGGGTCGGACACATAGCGCCAGAACCAGAGGATCACCAGAATGATATACATGCAGACGATCACCAGCACGGCGATGGCCGTGTACAGGTAATGCCGCGTGATCAGCCAGACGGCCAGCATCAGCAGCGCCAGACACGCCACGCCCGAGACCATCAGCTGCATCTTCAGACTTTTAAACATCGGACAATCCTACAATCTGTTTTAACTCAATCGGGGAATTCGGAGGGCGCGCCTCCGCCTGTTCGCCCGCCGGGGGCTGGACGGCGAATCAATAGCCCCACTTGTAGCCGTAGCCCCAGACCGTGGTCAGGTATTCGGGCTCGGTGGGATCGGACTCGATCTTGATGCGCAGACGGCGGATGTTCACGTCGACGGTCTTGAGCTCGCCGGAAAAGTCTTTGCCCCAGACGGCGGAGAGGATATCCTCGCGGCTCATGGCCTTGCCGGGGTTCTCCATAAAGAGCTTCATCAGCAGATACTCGATCTGCGTGAGCTTGAGGCGCTGGCCGTTCTTCTCGAGCGTGCGGTTGCGGGTGTTGAGCAGGAAGGGGCCGCTCGCGATCTCGGTGCTGGCCTTCTCGTCCTCATCCACGCCCAGACGGCGCACCAGCGCGTCGACGCGCGCGGTCAGCTCCGCGGGGGAGAAGGGCTTGGTCACGTAGTCGTCCGCGCCGGTCATCAGGCCGGTCACCTTGTCGATCTCCTGGCTCTTGGCGGTGAGCATGATGATGCCCATCTTGGAGCCGGAGGCGCGGATGCGGCGGCAGACCTCGAAGCCGTCGATCTCCGGCTCGGGCAGCATGACGTCCAGCAGGGCCAGACAGATGTCGGGGTTGACCTTGAGCTTCTCCAGCGCCTCGCTGCCGGTCTCGGCCTCGATGGGCTCGTAGCCGCTGCGGCGCAGGTTGATGACGACGAAGCTGCGGATATTGGCCTCGTCCTCCAGAACAAGGATCTTCTTCATCTATGATCTCCTCCTCGTATGAGTAGCAGGTTGCATTTTGACAAGTAATTATAACATAGCTTTTACAAAAATGGTAGTCACGGAAGCAAAAAAGTTTTCAGAATATTGCATAAAAATGACGTGTTATGTAAATCAGTTGTCTTGGGATCGAAAAATGCCTTCCGTGTTGATTATTTGAGGAGAAACTGATACAATACCGACTATGTGTGACGAAAAGAACACGGTGCTGGGGGTGCTGGCCCATGTGGACGCGGGCAAGACCACGCTCTGCGAGGCCCTCCTGTACCTCTCGGGAAAACTGAAAAAGCTGGGGCGCGTCGATCACCGGGACAGCTTTCTGGATACCCACAGCCTGGAGCGCGCCCGCGGCATCACCATCTTCTCCAAGCAGGCGCTGCTGCCGCTGGAGGATGGGGAGCTGACGCTGCTCGACACGCCCGGCCATGTCGACTTCTCGGCGGAGGCGGAGCGAACGCTGCAGGTGCTCGACTGCGCGCTGCTGGTCATCAGCGGCACGGACGGGGTGCAGGCCCATACGGAGACGCTGTGGCGTCTGCTGCGGCGCTGCCGGGTGCCCTGCTTCGTCTTTGTGACCAAGATGGATCTGCCCGGCTGTGACGAGGCCGCGCTCATGGAGGAGCTGCGCCGCCGCCTGGGCGAGGGCTGCGTGGATTTCACGTCTCCCGCCCCGGATCAGGACGAGCGCCTTGCCATGTGCGGCGAGGCGGCCATGGAGAAATATCTGGAGAGCGGGGAGCTGACGGACGGCGACCTGCGGGGCATGATCGCCCGGCGGGAGCTCTTTCCCTGCTTCTTCGGCTCCGGATTGAAGCTCGACGGGGTGGACGCGCTGCTCGATGCGCTCGCCCGTCTGCGGCCGGTCTGCCCCGACAGGGGCGCCTTCGCTGCCAAGGTCTTCAAGATCTCTCGCGACGCGCAGGGCAAGCGCCTGAGCTGGGTGAAGGTCACCGGGGGCAGGCTGAAGGTCCGCGCCTCCCTCCGCTGCCGCGGGGAGGACGGACAGGAATACGAGGAAAAAGTGACGCAGCTGCGCCGCTATTCGGGCGAAAAGTTCGAGACGCCGGAAGAACTCGGCGCGGGGCAGATCTGCGCGCTGACCGGTCTGACGCGGAGCTTCCCCGGACAGGGCCTCGGCGCGGAGCCGGACTCCGATGCGCCGGTCCTCGAGCCGGTGCTGAGCTACCGCCTGCTCCTGCCGGCCGGGACGGATCCGGCGCTGCTGCTGCCGAAGCTCAGGCAGCTCGACGAGGAGGACCCGCAGCTGCACATCCTCTGGAACGAGCGGCTGCAGGAGATCTCCGTGCAGCTGATGGGCAAGGTGCAGGCCGAGGTCTTTCAGAGCCTGGTCAGGGATCGCTTCGATGTGGAGCTCTCGCTCGACGCCGGGCGCATCCTCTACCGCGAGACCATCGCCGACACCGTGGAGGGCGTGGGGCATTTCGAGCCGCTGCGCCACTACGCGGAGGTGCACCTGCTGCTGGAACCGCTGCCGCGCGGGAGCGGGCTGGTGTTCGACAGCATCGTCAGCGAGGACGAGCTGGACCGCAACTGGCAGCGCCTGATCCTGACGCATCTCGCCGAGCGGCAGCACCCCGGCGTTCTGACCGGGAGCCCCATCACCGACATGAAGATCACCCTGGCGGCCGGCCGCGCCCACCTCAAGCACACCGAGGGCGGCGATTTCCGTCAGGCCACCTACCGCGCGGTGCGGCAGGGCCTGATGCGGGCGAAAAGCATCCTGCTGGAACCCTGGTACGCGTTCACGATCGAGGTGCCGGCCGAGCAGATCGGCCGCGCGATCAGCGATGTGCGCGCCATGAACGGCGTCTTCGATTCCCCGGAGGACGCGGGGGATATGCTCGCCCTCAGGGGCAGCGCCCCGGTCTCGGCCATGAACGGCTATATGGAAGAACTGATCTCCTACAGCCGCGGCCGCGGCCGCCTGAGCCTGCGGGCGGACGGCTATCGCCCCTGTCACGAGCAGGAGAAGCTCGTCGCGGCGCTGGGCTATGACCCTATGAGCGATGTCGACAACCCCGCCGACTCGGTCTTCTGTGCCCACGGCGCAGGCTTCAATGTCCGCTGGGATCAGGTGCCGGACTATATGCATCTCGAGAGCTGCCTCAAAAAGGCGGAAGCGCCGGAGCAGGCGCCTGCGCAGCGCCGCGCGCTGAGCATCGACGAGCGGGAGCTGGAGGCGATCATGGAGCGGGAGTTCGGCCCCATCCGGCGGCCGGAATACCGCACGGCGCAGCGAAACGAAGCGCCGAACCCCATCCCCGCGAAGCGGAAAAGGGAGTATCTGATCGTCGACGGCTACAATCTGATCTTCGCCTGGGACGAGCTGAAAAAGCTCGCGGAGGAGCGGCTGGATCTCGCGCGCGGGCGGCTGATGGACATGCTCTCGAGCTACTGCGGCTATACGAAATCCGAGCTGGTGCTGGTCTTCGACGGCTTCCGCACTCCCGGCAACCCGGGCGAGCGCGGAGAGTACCACAACATCCGCGTCGCCTACACCGCCGACGGTGAGACCGGCGACGCCTACATTGAGCGCATCGTCGACGAGATCGGGAAAAATTACGACGTGCGCGTGATCACGAGCGACAATCTGATCCGCCTGTCCGCCCTGCGCGCCGGCGTGCTGCGCACGAGCTCGAAGGAGTTCTCGCTCGAAGTGCAGTGGGTGCTCGAGCAGATCGAGTCGGTGCTGCGGCAGAGCAATCAGGGCGCGCACAAGACAAAGCTGAGAGATGGAAAAAACGGAATTGATCAGACGCGCTGAGGACCTCTACGCGCGCTGCCTGCGCAGCGGGGTCGTGACCCATACGGGCTTTCTGAGCCCGGCCGAGCGATACGAGCTCGAGCGCTGGGCCGCGCACACGCCGGACTGCAGCGCCGTGTTCAGCGGCGGCGGTCCGGACTGCGAGCGCACGGTCTGCTTCTTCCTGCCGGAGTGGCAGGACGAGGCGAGCTTCGACCCGGCGGAGCATCTGCGGGCGATCCGCATCACGGCACACTTCGGCAGCCCCGGCCACCGCGATTACATGGGCGCGCTGCTCGGCATGGGCATCGGCCGGGAATGGCTCGGCGACATCCGGGTGGCGGAAAATATCGCATATATCTTCTGCCTGCCGAGCGTGCTCAGGCATCTGCTGTCGATCGAAAAGGTCGGCCGCTGCGGTGTGACGGCGGAGGAGCTCGCTCCGTCGGCTGTACCGGCGCCGGAGCGGAAGGTGAAGCAAAAGAGCTTTTCGGTGCAGAGCCTGCGGCTGGACGCGGTGGTCGGCGGGATGTTCAACCTCTCCCGTACGGAGGCCGCCCGCCAGATCTCCGCCGGCAATGTCAGTATAAACTATCAGGAGTCCCTTAAAACGGACTTTGCTGTGAAGGAGAACGATATTGTCTCTCTCCG
>CAMJQX010000030.1 GCA_946408145.1 uncultured Clostridia bacterium | reverse complement strand
TTCTCCAACTACATCAACTCCGATATGGAGCCCTCGGACGTGCGCTCCATGTGCTGCCGCCTGCGCCTCGACCTGCGCGAGCTGCGCAAGAAGTCCGGCGGCTTCTTCGGCTCCGGCGAGAGCACCGGCTCCATCGGCGTCGTGACGCTGAACATGCCGCGCCTGGCCTACCTCTCCAAGGACGAGGCCGACTTCTACGCCCGTCTGGACAGGCTGATGGATCTCTCCGCCCGCTCCCTGAAGATCAAGCGCAACGTCATCACCAAGCTCCTCGACGAGGGCCTCTACCCCTACACCAAGCACTACCTCGGCACCTTCGCCAATCACTTCTCCACCATCGGCCTGGTCGGCATGAACGAGGCCGGCCTCAACGCCAAGTGGATCCGCGCCGACATGACCGATCCGAAGACCCAGGAGTTTGCCAAGCAGGTGCTGGATCACATGCGTGAGCGCCTGAGCGACTATCAGGAGCAGTACGGCGACCTCTACAACCTCGAGGCTACGCCTGCCGAGTCCACCTCCTACCGTCTGGCCAAGCACGACGTCGAGACCTTCCCCGACATCATCACCGCGGCCGAACCCGGCGGCACCCCGTACTACACCAACAGCTCCCACCTGCCCGTGAGCTACACGGACGATATTTTCGCCGCGCTCGACATTCAGGACGATCTGCAGACCCGCTACACCTCCGGCACGGTCTTCCACGCCTTCCTCGGCGAGAAGCTGCCCGACTGGGAGGCCGCGGCGCGTCTGGTGCGCAAGATCGCGGAGAATTACCGTCTGCCGTATTACACGCTGTCCCCGACTTACTCCGTCTGCAAGGATCACGGCTACCTCAACGGCGAGCAGTTCACCTGCCCGCACTGCGGCAAGTCCGCCGAGGTCTACAGCCGCATCACCGGCTACTACCGCCCGGTGCAGAACTGGAACGTCGGCAAGACGCAGGAGTATAAGGAGCGCAAGGAATACGTGATCGAGCACTCCACGCTCAAGCACGAGGGCCCGCTGCCCGAGTCCACGGTGCCTCCCGTGAACTTCGAGAAGAAGCAGGAGGCTGCGCCTGCCGCCTCCGCCCGCGCGATCCTCTTCGCCACGCCCACCTGCCCCAACTGCCGCATCGCCTGCCAGTACATGGACAAGGCCGGCTTTGCCTATGACAAGATCATGGCCACCGAGCAGCCGGAGCTCGCCAAGCAGTACGGCGTCAAGCAGGCGCCCACGCTGGTCCTGCCTGACGGCACCAAGATCGCCGGCGCCGGCGCGATCAAGGCCTACATGAGCCAGATCGCCTGATCGGACGCAACTGCAAATCATTCAGGCAGCGGTGAACAGCCGCTGCCTGAAATCTATGGAGGAAGCATTATGTATGACATCATCGTGATCGGCGGCGGCCCCGCGGGTCTGACCGCGGCGACTTATGCCTGCCGCGCGGGCAAGAGCGTTCTGGTCATCGAGAAAAGCGCATTCGGCGGCCAGATCACCTGGTCCCCGCGCGTGGAGAACTTTCCCGGCTTTCTGTCCGTCACGGGCACCGAGCTCGGCGACAAGCTGCTGGAGCAGGCCATGGAGCAGGGGAGCGAGGTCGAGCTCGACGAGGTGAAGAGCATCGCTAAAAGCGGAGAGGTCTGGCAGCTCAACTGCGAATCCGGCGCTGTTTTTGAGGGAAAAGCCCTTATCCTGGCCGCGGGAGCGAGACCGAGGAAGCTGGGCCTTGCGCGCGAGGAGGAGCTCGTCGGCAGCGGCGTGTGCTACTGCGCGGTATGCGACGGGGCCTTCTATGCCGGAAAGCCGGTCGCGGTATGCGGCGGCGGCAACAGCGCCCTGCAGGACGCGCTGCTGCTCTCCGAGAGCTGCAGCAGGGTCTATCTGGTGCATCGGCGCGACTCCTTCCGCGGCGAGCAGAAGCTGGTCGAGGCGCTGGAGAAGAGAGAAAATGTCGAATTCGTTCTCAAGGCTCAGACGAAGGCTTTCCTCGGCGAGGAGGAAGTGCGCGGTCTGCTCGTGGAACAGGACGGCGCAGAGCGCGAGCTGCCCGTTGAGGGCGTGTTCGTCGCGATCGGGCACCAACCGGATCTCGGCGCGTTTTCTTCCTGGCTCAGGCTGGACGAAAAGGGCTACGCAGACGCCGGCGAAAACTGCCTCACGCCGTCCGAGGGCCTCTTCGTCGCGGGCGACTGCCGCAGCAAGCAGGTGCGTCAGCTGACCACCGCCGCGGCCGACGGCGCCGTGGCAGCGCTGGCCGCCGTAAGCTATCTGGACAGGATCTGATCCGTCGAAAAAGGCCAAAACACCGTGCCCGCCCGGGGCACGGTGTTTTGGCGTTATCAGGGGCTAAAGCCCGGCTTCCGGCAGACAGTGCATCTGCGTCTGTCCCAGAACGCGAAAACCCTCGGCGCAGCCCTTGAGCGAGCGGAGGCCGAAATCCGCCGCGCGGAGCTTCAAGTAGGTCTCGACCGCGTCGCGCTTCGGGAACTGGCTTTTGTGGCAGCCGTAGATGCTCTCAAGCTGCAGTGCCAGATAGCCGCGGGTGCAGACGTACTGGTTGGGTCTCGCGGTCATGTAGTAAGCGAGCGCACGAACGGGTGCAGGGGAGAGGTCGAGCGCGCCCATGATGCCGGGATTCGGCGCGAAGACGGCGACGCGCCGCGCGGCCTCGCCGACGTTGAGGTGGTCGGCATGGCACTCGCTCGCGGCCGCGGGATCCGGCGCGAAGATCACGTCCGGCCGGAAATCGGAGACGACCGCGGCGATCGCGTTTTGCAGCTCTCTGCGATCGTAAAAGCCGCCGTCGCTGAAATCGAGAAAGCGGAGCTCATGGACGCCGAGCAGGGCGGCGGAGGCCTCGGCCTCTATTCTGCGCTGCTTTGCAAGCTGATCGCCGCGCAAACTTGCTGGCGCGTGATCGGTGCCGAAGCGGCCGTCGGTGCAGATCACAAAGCAGAGCTCTTTCCCGCCCGCAGCGAGCTTGGCCGCCGTGGCGCCCGCTCCGATCTCGATGTCGTCCGGGTGCGGGCCGAGGAAGAGAAAGCGCTGAAAGCTCTCCAGCTTCGGCAGGGGAGCGGCAAAGCGCAGAACCGCACGCGTCAGGCTCATGCCTGTCGCGCGGCCAGCTCCGCGCAGATGCGCTCATACTCGTCCTCGTCGAGCTTGTAGCGCCGCATATACAGGATGTAGGAGAGGAACATCAGCGCGCAGGGGAGCACCGTCATCACGAGCAGGAGGCCGGTGGTCTGGCTGTGGCGGACGTTTTTCAGCAGGGAAGTAATGGCTTCGGCCTTTGCCTCGGTGCTGATATCGCCGGCGTTGGCGGACTGCTCCAGGCTTGCGATGCCGTTGGTGTACTCGATGATGTTGAAGGCAAGGTACGTGATATTCGCGATGGCCACGGTCAGCGCGGAGGCCATCTTCGTCAGGAAGGGGCGCAGCGAGGAGACGATGCCCTCGTCGCGCGTGCCGTGCAGATATTCGTTATACTCCACGGTGTTCATGATCGAGATCATCATAATGAGATAGAAGCCGTACTGCCCGAAGTTTGCGAGCATGTAGCCGACGGTGATCAGGATGAACTTGGGGTTGCCGGTCTGCAGGAGCAGGCCCGGCAGCAGCATGATGAGATAGCCGGCGACCGAGACCGTCATCAGCACGCTCATGAGCTTTTTGCGGTTCATGCGGCGGGAAATGGCCGGGTAGAAGATCATCAGGAAGGCCGTAACGATCATGCCGAGCATCTGGAAAGCCGTAAAGAAGATTCCCTGATAACCGAACTCGACGTAGATGTAGGTCTGGCCGACGCCGGCCATGACGATGCCGTTGCCGACCTCCTGGATCAGGAAGATCAGCGCGATCCACATGAGCTGATCGTTGCCCGTGATCGTGCCGACGATCTTTTTGAAGCTGATGGGCGGGACCGGGTCTTTGCTGTAATCCCGCTGCTCCTTGACGCCGAAGACCGTGAAGGCGAGGAAAGCGGGTGCCAGGATCGCGACGATCAGCGCGACGCGCCCGTAGGCGGTCACGGCGTTGCCGCCGAGCGCGCTGCTGCCCGCGGTCAGCATGGGGATGAACGCGCCGGCCAGGGTGCCGCCGATGCCGGCAAAGAGCGTGGCGAGAGAGGTATATTTGTTGCGGGTGTCGGCGTCGGAGCTCAGCGCCGGGACCATGCCCCAGTAGGCGATATCATGCATCGTATAGGTGATGCTGTACATAAAGTAGATAAAGCCGAAGAACCAGACGAAGGCCCAGCCCTGCAGCCTTACGTTGAAGGCCAGATAGATCACGACCGAGGTCGTAAGGATGCCGATCACGAGCCAGGGCTTGAACTTGCCCCAGCGCGTGCGGGTATGCTCGATGATATTGCCCATGACGGGATCGTTGAGAGCGTCGAAGACACGCGCCGCGACCATGATGGCCGTGATGGCAGACAGCTGCGCCGCGGTGAGCTTGTGCGTGAAGAGCACGAAGGAGAGCAGATAGCTGGTGACGAGATTGTAGACCATGTCGCGCCCGACGGTGCCGAGCGGGAACATGAGCAGATTGCGCTTGGTGATCTTATCGTTTTCCATGGCGAGGCTCCATTCTCTCTTAAAAAAGTTTGAATAATAGCATTATCATAGCATCATCTTCCCGCGGGTGCAAGTGATTTGCATATTCCGGCCGGAACCCTCGCTTTTGTCAGGGCTGACACCGGATTGTTACTTGCACTGTCTGACAGTTTGTGGTAAAGTTATGTAAACATAAAACATGACCGATGGGGTGTTTTTATGAAAAAGATCGTAGTATTCGGCGGCGGGACAGGGATCTCCTGTCTGCTGTCCGGGCTGAAGCTCTTTCCCGTGGACGTGACGGCCGTCATCACGGTCAGCGACAACGGCAGCAGCACCGGCGTACTGAAAAAGGAGCTCGACATCCCCGCCGTGGGCGACGTCGGCAAGGTGCTGCTCTCCATGGCGAACGTGGACGACGATTTTGTGACGCTCCTGCGCTACCGCTTCAACAAGGAGGGGAGCCTGTACAACCATCCCGTGCGCAATATTCTCCTCGCCGCGCTGATCGACATCAAGGGCAATCTGACCGAGGCCACGCGCTACATGGCGCAGCTGCTCAACATCCACGGCACCGTGCTCCCGCTGACGGAGGACAAGGTTGAGCTGGTCGGCAAGAGCCGCGGCAAGGAATATTACGGGGAAGAGGAGGTCAGCGCGAACGTCCGGCACATCCGGAAGCTCACCTATGACCACAGCATCCACGTCGTGGACGAGATCGAGGACAAGATCGCGGATGCGGATCTGATCGTATTCAGCCCCGGCAGCCTATATACCAGCATCCTGCCTCACCTGCTGGCGCCGGAGATCCTCAACGCGCTGGCTGAGACGCGCGCCCCGCTCATGTACGTGGCAAATCTGGTCACGCAGCCCGGCGAGACCGACGGCTACACCGTCGGCGACCATCTGCGTATCCTCAACAAGTATCTGAAAAACCGGAAGATCGACATCGTGCTGGCAAACAACTCCGAAATAGACCCCGTGGTCGCGGAGCGATACATCACCACCGAAAACAAGCGCATCGTCCCCATCGACGAGGAGCGCATCGAGAAGATGGGCACGCGCATCATAGAGGACAGCGTCTTCTGCATCGAGGATGATAAGATCCGCCACAACGCGATGAAGACCGCGTTCCTGATCTTCTCCTATCTGATGGAGAAGGAATGAATCCGAGCGAAAAAAAGCGAAAAAAGCTTGCATCCGGCAGAAAGCGCTGTTATAATACATCCGACAACTGAACACCTTATCAAGAGTGGTGGAGGGAACGGCCCTGTGAAGCCCGGCAACCTGCGTGATCGTAAGGTGCCAAATCCGGCGGTGAGACGAAAGATGAGGCTGATGAAGAGACTGATCGCGCCCCGCCGCCGTGCGGGGCGCATTCCTTTTGCAATGTACAAGGAGGACTAAAATATGAGCCACTATCTGTTTACATCCGAATCCGTCACGGAGGGACATCCCGACAAGATCTGCGACCAGATCTCCGACGCCGTGCTTGACGCGATCCTCGCCGAGGACCCCAACGGCCGCGTCGCCTGCGAGACGACCTGCTCCACCGGTCTCGTGCATATCATGGGCGAGATCAGCACCGAGTGCTATGTCGATATCCAGAAGCTCGCCCGCGGCGTGATCCGTGACATCGGCTACGACCGCGCCAAATACGGCTTTGACTGCGATACCTGCGGCATCATCGTGAATCTGGACGAGCAGTCCGGCGATATCGCGCTCGGCACCAACGACGAGGTCGGCGGGGCAGGGGACCAGGGCATGATGTTCGGATACGCCTGCGACGAGACGCCGGAGCTGATGCCCCTGCCCATCTCCCTGTCGCACAAGCTCGCCAAGCGCCTGACCGCGATCCGCAAGGAAGGCCTCGTCACATACCTGCGTCCGGACGGCAAAACGCAGGTCACCGTCGAATACGACGAGCAGCGCCGCCCCGTGCGCGTGGACGCCGTCGTCATCTCCGCACAGCATGCCCCGGAAGCTTCTCTCGAACAGATCCGGCGCGATATCATCGAGCTCGTCATCAAGCCCACCGTCCCGGCGGAGCTCATGGACGAGAAGACCCGCATTTTCATCAACCCCACCGGCCGTTTCGTGATCGGCGGGCCGCAGGGCGACTCCGGCTTGACCGGGCGCAAGATCATCGTCGACACCTACGGCGGCAGCGCGCCGCACGGCGGCGGCGCCTTCTCCGGCAAGGATCCGACGAAGGTCGATCGCTCCGCGGCATATGCCGCGCGCTGGGCGGCCAAGAACGTCGTCGCAGCGGGCCTCGCAAAGCGCTGCCAGATCCAGCTGGCCTACGCGATCGGCGTGGCCGAGCCCGTCTCCGTGCTCGTGGAGAGCTTCGGCACCGGCGTCGTTCCGGACGAACAGCTCGAGGCCGCCGTCCGCAAGGTCTTCGATTTCCGTCCGTCCGCCATCATCCGGGATCTTGACCTGCGCAAACCCATCTATCGCCGCCTCGCCGCGTACGGCCACATGGGGCGCGAGGATCTCGGCGTGCGCTGGGAGGAGAGAAACCGCGTCGGCGAGCTCCGGGCCGCGATCTCTCAGTGAGCATTCGCCCCAAGGCGCATAATCGCAGCCTGCGCGGGCAAGCTGATGCCGACAGGACTTGACTTGCCTGTCGATTCTGTCGTATACTTTGCTCAGTCGAGATCGTATGCAATCAGCTTCCGTGAAGAGACAAAGAAAGAAAGGAATGCGTAAAATGGCCGAAATCATTCTCACCGAAAGCAATTTTGAAAGCGAAGTCCTGAAGTCCGATGTCCCTGTGCTTGTCGATTT
This sequence comes from uncultured Clostridia bacterium, assembly GCA_946408145.1. Next base: position 4,122 of record CAMJQX010000030.1, on the reverse strand, counting down.
CTGGGCGACCTGGTGCGGTCCCTGCCGCATGCTTGCGCCCACCATCGCCAAGATCGCCGAAGAGCAGCAGGGGAAGATCAAGGTCGGCAAGGTCGACGTGGACGAGGAACCCGCTCTTGCCGTCAAATACGGCATTTCCAGCATCCCCACGCTGATGGTCTTCAAAAACGGTCTGGTCGTCAAGGCATCCGTCGGCGTGCAGCCCAAGTCCGCCATCGAGGCCATGTTCGCCTGAGCCATGCGGAGAAAGGACGTCGGAGCAATCCGGCGTCTTTTTTATGTTTTGCACAAATGCTTGGTTGACAAATTGTGCAGCTCGTCATATAATTTCTTTATTGAACGGCAAAGGCGTCTAACAAATGTGGTGTCTCTGCCGTTTAGTCTTAATCAGGAAAGAAGGATCTGCTATGAACACCGTCATGGAAAACTTTGGATCAATGGTCTTTAATGACTCCATCATGCGCCAGCGTCTCCCCAAGGAAGTGTTTCAGCAGGTCCAGCGTTCGATGAAGGACGGCCGGCGCCTGGACAGCGCCGCGGCGACCGTTGTCGCCAACGCCATGAAGGACTGGGCCATCGAAAAGGGCGCCACGCACTTTACGCACTGGTTCCAGCCGATGACCGGCATCACCGCCGAGAAGCACGACAGCTTTCTCTCCCCGGTCGACGGCGGCCGCGTGATCATGGAGTTTTCCGGCAAGGAGCTCATCCAGGGCGAGCCTGACGCCTCCAGCTTCCCCTCGGGCGGCCTGCGCGCCACCTTCGAGGCCAGAGGCTACACCGCCTGGGATCCGACCTCCTATGCCTTCATCAAAGAAAACGTTCTGTGCATCCCCACTGCCTTCTGCTCCTACGGCGGCGAGGCGCTGGATAAGAAAACGCCGCTGCTGCGCTCGATGGAGGCCATCAACCGCCAGGGCATGCGCATCATCCGCCTCTTCGGCAACGAGGGCGTGACCTCGATCAAAACGACAGTCGGCCCGGAGCAGGAGTATTTCCTGATCGACAAAGGCGTGTATGAAAAGCGCAAGGATCTGCAGTACGCCGGGCGTACGCTCTTCGGCGCAAGACCCCCGAAGGGACAGGAGCTGGAGGATCATTACTTCGGCGCGATCAAGCCCCGCGTCGCCGCCTTCATGGCGGAGCTGGACGAGGAGCTCTGGAAGCTCGGCATCATGGCCAAAACCGAGCACAACGAAGTCGCGCCCGGTCAGCATGAGCTGGCCCCGATGTATACGACCACCAACATCGCGGCCGATCACAATCAGCTCACCATGGAGCTGATGCAGAAGATCGCCAGAAAGCACGGCATGGTATGCCTGCTGCATGAAAAGCCCTTCGCCGGCGTAAACGGCAGCGGCAAGCACAACAACTGGTCGATCTGCACCAACACCGGCGTGAACCTGCTCGAGCCGGGCGAGACGCCTTATGAGAACGCCCAGTTCCTGCTGTTCCTCTGCGCCGTGCTGCAGGCGGTGGACGATTATCAGGATATGCTCCGCATCTGCGTCGCCTCCGCCGGCAACGATCACCGACTCGGCGCGAACGAGGCGCCCCCGGCGGTCGTCTCCGTCTTTATCGGGGCGGAGCTGTCCGCCATCCTCTCCGCGATCGAAAACGACGAGCCCTACGGCAGCAAGGAGAAGGAGCTCATCAAGGTCGGCGTGCACGTGCTGCCCAAGTTCCCGCGGGATACCACAGACCGCAACCGGACCTCTCCTTTTGCCTTCACCGGCAACAAGTTCGAGTTTCGCATGGTCGGCTCTTCCCAGTCCATTTCCGGTCCCAACGTGGTGCTCAACACCGCCGTCGCCGAATCTCTCCGCCAGTACGCCGACGCGCTGGAAGGCGCGGAGGACTTTGAAAAGGCCCTGCACGACCTGATCCGCGACGTGATCCGCAAGCACAAACGCATCATCTTCAACGGCAACGGCTACGACGACGCCTGGCTCCGGGAGGCAGAGAGCAGGGGACTGCTGAATCTCCGCTCCACGCCCGACTGTGTGCCGTACTATCTGGCGCCGAAGAACATCGAGCTCTTTGCGCGGCACAAGGTCTACTCCGAGGCGGAGATCCGCGCGCGCTATGAGATCAAGCTTGACGGCTACTGCAAGGTGCTGCACATCGAGGCCCTCACGATGCTCGACATGGTATGGAAGGACATCCTGCCCGCGGTGAGCATGTATTCGAAGGCGCTGGCCGACGCCGCCATGTCGAAAAAGGCGCTCTGCGGCGAGATCGACTGCCGCTTTGAGACCGAACAGGCGAAGAAGATCAGCCGCCTGACCGCCGCGGCCGTGGCGCGCGCGCAGGATCTGGAATACGCGGTTCAGGATGCGAAGAACGCGGGCGACAGTCTTGCGCAGGCCCGCTGCTGCCGCGACGAGATCTACAGCGCGATGAACGAGCTGCGCAGCGTGATCGACGAGCTTGAGTGCTGCACCGCCTCCTCCTTCTGGCCCTATCCCTCCTACGGCGAGCTCCTGTTCAGCGTGAGATAAGAAATATGTTATGAAAAACGCACGGATCTTCACAGATCCGTGCGTTTTATATACAGAATATTGCTGAAAACCTGACTGCTGTGCCGCTTGACAAAGTCGTCGTACTCGCTGCGCCTGATGTAATATTCCCGGCCCCAGGAGGAGATGCGCGCCCATTCGTCGTCCAGCCCGGTCACGCTGACATAGTGGCTTTTCGCCGAAGAGGAGCGTACAAAGCTGCCGTCGTCCCGCCTTGAATAGAAGGGGAGCCGGTCTTTCTTCCATACGGCGGGGAAGTTCGGGCCGATCGAGAGGATAACGGGCAGGTCGTTTTCAAGCATCTCACGCACCCGCTCCCAGAGCTTGTTCCCGGAGACGGCCCAGACCGCGCGGCAGGGAAGATGCCGCCTGCGAAACAGGCGGTTGCAGCCGAGCGCGAGCATCAGGCCGTTGATGCCGGAATGCGGGATCAGCGGGAAATAGGAGCGGCAGAGGCTTTCGAGCTCGGCGTTGTAGCGATCGATCGGCAGGGGAGGCGTGTTTTCATCATCGCACAGATAATGCAGCAGGTCGAGCGCCGCCACCGGGCCGCAGCCGCAGCCCCGGATCAGCGCGTTATTCGCGAGCATCTGGCTGCCTCCGTACGTGAGCCGCCCATCCTTGCGGACGCGCGGATAGGGTCTGCGCAGTGTCAGCATACGTGTCTCCTGAAAACGCACCGATGCCGTTTACGGCACCGGTGCGTTTCTTCCGTGTCGGATTATTTTGCCAGGACCTTCTTGAGGCGGGCGTAGCGGGGCAGAGAGTGCTCCAGCGGAAGGACGGGCTCGCCCTGGATCAGCGGCAGCACATAGTCGATGAACTCGTGCTTGAGGCCGTTCTGTTCCTCGTTGATCCACGCCATCGGGACCTTCTTTTCGTAATTGGCAACATCCGCCAGAGGCAGGAGCACCAGCTTGCAGTGGTACTCGCCGTCGATCATCTGGCGCTCGAAGGCGACCATCTTGCCGGTGGTGCCGCTGACAGCCTGCCTGACGGCCTCCATGCCGGCGGCGCAGGCTTCGTTGATATCGGTGGCGGAGGCCAGGTGTGCGCCGCAGCGCTGCAGCAGGCTCAGCTCGATGCCGCGGACCTTCGCGCCGGTCTTCTCCTTGACGATGTTGGCCAGCAGCGAGGCGAGACCGCCCAGCTGGGCATGGCCGAAGCCGTCGGTCGCGGAGGTCTTGGCCTCGGACACGAAGGAGCCGTCGGCATAGTGGATGCCCTCGGACACGGCGACCAGCACCTTGCCGGTGGCTTTGTAGATGCGCATCACGTCGTCGAGGAACTTGTCCATATCGAAATCGGTCTCGGGCAGATAGATGAGATCGGGCCCGGAGCCAAACTCCGTGGCGAGGGCGGCGCTGGCGGCGAGCCAGCCGGCGTGGCGGCCCATGATCTCCACGATCGTGATCATGCCGTTGTCGTACACGCGGGCGTCCTTGTTGATCTCCATGCAGGAGGTGGCGATATACTTGGCGGCGCTGGCGAAGCCGGGGCAGTGGTCGGTGCCGAAGAGGTCGTTGTCGATGGTCTTGGGTACGCCCATCACGCGGCACTCATAGCCGACGGATTCCATGTAGCGGCTGATCTTGTTGCAGGT
>CAMJQX010000029.1 GCA_946408145.1 uncultured Clostridia bacterium | reverse complement strand
GAGCAGCGCAGCCTCTTCCTTCCGTGCACGCAGGATGCCGATACGAAGCGGCCCCGCTTCGCTGTGGGGAGCGGCCATTGCGGAGAGCAGCGCGGCGCCGCGTCCATCGCATTCTTCGCCTGGCGCGTACCGCAGGACGCGGCTCTCCAGTGCGATCGGCGTCCGTTCCAAGCGCCACAACGCCCGAACGTCAAGCCACTCGCCGCCCTCCTTTTCCGGAAGGGGGAGCTTCGATGAATGCTCCCAGACGTCCAGCAGCTCACCGTGCGGGCGCTGCGCTTTTCGGCGCAGCGTTTCAAACAGACTCTCTTTGCCCGCCGCGTTCCACTCTGGCCGCGGCGGCGCCACCGTATAGCCCGAGCCGCCCAAAGCGACGAGCCGTCCCGCAGCGGTAAGACGCCGCAGCGCTGTGCGCAGCGTGCCGCGGCTGACGCCCCATTTTTCGCACAGAAGGCGCTCGCTTGGCAGCCTCCTGCGCGGGGGAAGGGAAAGGAGAAGGACTTCCAGTGACTCCGCGGCGAACTCGCCAGGAGTGGGCACACGCGACATTTTCATCCTTCTCCCTCCTTCTGCCCCCCGCCGCGGCAAGCCTTTGCCGCGGCGGGGCGTATTGCTTGTTGCTTGATTTGCTTCTGATCTTCTCAGATCAGGCGCTCTGCTGCTCCTTCTTGTTCTTGCGATCCCAGAAGTAGAAAGCAGGCAGACCGGTGGCGACGGCGATCACAGCGCAGAGGATCGCCGGGATGGGGGCGTAGGTCAGCTCGCCCCAGATCAGCGTCAGGGTCATAAAGCTGGCGATGATGGGCATGATCAGTCCGCCGGGCATCTTGTAGCTGGGCTTGTAGTTTTCCTTCTTGCGCAGCACGAAGATCGTGCAGAAGGTGGCAACGTTCTTCAGCAGGGCCACCATGGTGAAGTAGCCCAGCAGATCGGACAGCGTGGTGGCGAAGATCAGGACGATCGCCACGGCGCACTGGACGATGATGGAGAAATAGGGGGTCTCAAATTTGGGGTGGACCTTGGCAAAGGACTTGAAGAAGAGATTGTCCTTCGCCATGGCATATTCGATGCGGGGCTGGTACATGATGCAGCTGGACAGTGAACCCATCACGACGATGATCGCCATGATCGCAACGGCGGTGCCGGCGAAGTGGCCGATGCCGGGCAGCTTGGAAGCCAGAAGGGCGATCGGGGCGTCGGAAGCGGCCAGCTCGTCCACGCTCAGGATGCCGGAAGCGACAAAGGTCAGTCCGCCGTAGAGGGCGAGAACGATGACCGCGGTCAGGATCAGGCCCTTGGGCATGTTCTTCTGAGGATCGCGGATCTCACCGGACATGTAGCAGGGGGCACCCATGCCGTCGTAGGACCAGGTTGTGGAGGCGATGCCGGCGATCAGCGCGGCAACACCGCCGGTGGCGGCACTGGAGAGCCGCTCACCAGAGAGCAGCAGGCTGCCGTTGAGATTGAACAGACCGATGCCGATGATCAGGGCAAAAGGCAGGATCTTCAGTGCGGTGATGAAGGTCTGAAACGCACCGCCGTTTTCCACACTGCGCAGATGGACGAACATGAAGATCAAAACGAAGACTACGGCAATCAGGCGAAGCACAAAGCCATGGATTGGCAGGAAGTAAGCAAGGTGGTTTACAATCGCCAGCGCCATGATGGAGATGGACGGGGGGTCCGTGGCCCAGAAGCTGATCCAGCCGCAGAGGAAAGCCAGGGGGCGGGAACCGGCCTCACGGAAGTAGACATACTGGCCGCCGTCTTCCGGGAAGGCCGAGGCCAGCTCGGCATAGCAGAAGTTGGCGGGGATCTGGAGCAGACCGCCAATGATGAAAGCCAGGAACAGGAACAGGGAGCTTCCGGCCGCATTGGCGACCTCGGACAGAGACGAGAAGATGCCGGAGCCGACGGTCGTGCCTACACCGAGGGCAATGACCGCGCCCAGACCTAACTTTCGGCCCAGTTCTTTGTTGGATTCTGACATGATGATCCTCCTTTGAATTTCGTGCGGCTGTGCACACCGCGCGTATCCTCTCTTCATTGGAGCTCATCGGTCTTCTCTTGCTTCTTGTGATACAGTATGCTGGGGCTGAGGCGTCCGCTTTGCCCGGGCGCCGTCAAAGGCGCAGGCGCTTTCTTACAGGAAAGACCCGCGCTTTTTGCGCTGTTTTATGGTTCCGTCATTCCCCCTCCACTATGACCAGAATCTCCCGCCGTGCGGGGCCGTCGAATTCACAAAAATACACGTCCTGTGCGCCGCCTTTTTCCAACACACCGCCGCGGATCAGAAAATGGCAGTGATTGCCGGTCAGCATGGCTTTGAGATGCCCGGTGGGGTTGCCTGCCGTCGAGCCGTAGTCGCGCAGCATGCGTGCGTGACAGTAGGGCCGCTCCTCCGGCGCGAAGAGCGCCAGCGCGGTCTGGATGTCGCTCTCAAGGCATTCCAGCGCTTCGTTGACGGTCACGCCGGTGGTCGTGTGGCGCGTGAGAACCGTCACCATGCCCTCCTGCACGCCGCTCTCGAGGACGATCTCCTCCACGCGCGGCGTGAGCACGGTCATTTCGTTATAGCTTTTGGTGCAGAGCACCAGCGTCCTGACAAACATCATGCACCGTCTCCTTCACCGAGAAAAACAAGGGCGTTCTCCCCGCGGATCAGTTCCAGCGTACTCTCGCGCAGCCCCAGCGTGCCCAGCGCTTCAGCCATGCGGATCTGCTCAAAGCGCGGATTGTCCGAGCCGAACATCACCTGATGGCGAAGCGACCGGTCGATCCATGTGAGCGGGATATCGCGGGTGAAGCACTGCGTATAGAACTCCCGCGCGTTGTCGAAGTAGAGCGCGGCGGTGTCCGCGTAAACATTGGGATATTTCAGCAGCAGCATCGCCGTCTCCCGAATCCAGGGCCAGCCGAAGTGCCCCAGGCAGATCCTCAGACGGGGATGCTTTTGCGCCAGAGCCTCGAAGCGGAGAGGATGACCGTATTCCGCAAGCGTATCTTTTTCCCAGGACAGTCCCGCATGGAACAGCACGGGACGGTCATGCCGCTCACACACGGCCCAGAGCGGCTCGAGCGCAGGATCGGCCGGGTCGAAGCGGGAACGCCCGGGATGGAGATTCAAGCCCTTGAGCCCCAGACGCGTAAAAGCGTCTTCCAGCCTGTCCGGAGCATCGCCGTCGTGCGGGTCGACCGAGGCCAGGCCCCAGAAGCGCTCCGGCGCGAAGGAGACGAGCTGCGCAACTTCCTCGTTGCTCACAAGCGGGACTCCCATTGCGCTTGAATAGTCCTGCGCCAGCAAACACAGTCGATCGAGAGAGGCGCAGCGCATTTGGTTGAACACATGTTCCAGCGGCGCAAGACCGTTGCGGTGAATGTCCAGCTCGCGGTGGCGCAGCTCCTCGCGCGCGGCGTTGGCGTTGATCGGCTCGTAAAAGGCCGGGTGGACGTGGATATCAATCGTCATACCTTACCTCACATCCCTGCGGCAGCCATCATGGCGCGGACATTGTTCACGGCACGGCGCGCGTAGAAGCGCGGCTCGTTGATGTAACCGGTGACCAGCTCCAGCGTGGCAGTACCCTCGTAGCCGATCCGCTTCAGTTCACAGAAGAGTTCGCCCAGCGGCATGCTCCCCTCGCCGGGAAGAATGTGGCTGTCGGTGCCCTGCTCACCGTCGATGATGTGCAGATGATCCATCTTCGCGCCCAGCTTGTCGAAATAGGCCATGATGCTCTCGTGCTGCACAAAGGGGGGGACAAGGTCGCACATGCCTACGATCCAGGGATTGTCGACACGGCGAAACAGCTCGACCAAATCGTTGGCGCGGGTGAAGAAATTGGACTCATAGGGAGTCAGCGCCTCGACCGTGAGCTTGACCTCGCACTTGGCGGCGTAGTCGCCCAGCTCACGGATGGTTTTCTCCAGGCGCGGCCACAGCTCGTCATAGGTGGCAAGATAGCCGCCATTGGCGGGGCTTGTCAGCATAAAGGAGGCGCCCATTTCTTTGGCCATGTCAAGACACAGCTTGAGATAGGCCACGGCGTCCTCGCGCTGTGCTTCCGAGCCGATCATGTAGTTGTACGGATATGCGTTGTGCTCAGGCGTATACCCCACGACGGGCATCTCATAGAGGTCGATCAGGCGCCGCAGCTGCGTGATCTCGCCTGCCTTAAGGTCAGGGGCGTAGGCATGCGGCCGTCCGCCCCAGAGTTCGATATAATCGTAGCCGTATTCCTTCGCATCCTGAAAGCAGTGCTCCAGCGGATTGCGCTGGTAGCCGGAGGTGAACATTCCGATCTTCATGGCCTTACTCCTTTTATATGTTAAGATTCTTCCGTGACCCAGGGTTCAAATACGGATACGACCTGCGCCGCCACACGCGAGCCGATGCGCATGCATTCGTCGATCGGCTCGTTCCTGAGCAGACCGGAGAGGAAGCCGGCGATATAGCTGTCTCCCGCGCCGACGGTGTTCACGACTTTGCCCGCAGGATAGATCCCGCAGGCGGTCCAGACCTTTCCGTCCCAAGCGAGACTGCCCTTTTCACCGAAGGTGGCCACGGCGAGCTTCATGCCGCGCTGCACCTTGTCCTGCAGAAACTGCTTCACAAAGGCGTCGGACTCGTCATGACAGGAGAAGAAACCGACGTCAACCCAGGGCAGCGTCTTCTCGATGATGGGATCACTCAGGCGGTCGCAGTAATCAAAGCTGATGAGAACCGCCGGATTGTGCGCCTTGATCGCGCCGAGCACACCGTCGGCCTTGCCCCAGAGCGCCGTGTGCACAAGATCGTGCGCCGCGGCAAAGGCGACGTCCTCCTCATCGAATACGATGTGCTCGAGTACGCCCTCCACATATTCGCCGTGTACACGGTCGGTGCCGTTCATATCCATATAGGTGATGGCTGTCGCCCCGTCGCCTATCTTAAGGTGAGACAGATCAAGGCCTTCCTTTTCCAGGGTCTCGACCATCCAGCGGCCATTGTCGTCGCTGCCAGTGGTGCTGATGATCGCGGTTGGTACGCCGAGCTTGCGCAGATTGACGCCGGTGTCCACCACATTGCCGGTCGGGTAGCGCCGATTGAGCGCCTTTCCGTCGATGAAACGATAGACGTCGATGCAGTTGTCTCCGATCATGGCAGCCTTCATTGCAACCGCCTCCTTGACAGATGAGTAACTGTGTTTATTGTACCACTTTCGCCCTATTATAAAAAGGATCGGGCTGTTCGTCAAGAGGAAAAACCGAGTTCGGGGAACAATTTTTCGTTCTGTTTGATTGTTTTATCCCGATCCGAAGGGAGAAAATGCTTGAATTTTATACCACTTTCAGCAGGAATGACAGTTTTGATGGTGCAATTCCGAGCAAGTAGACGAAAAACATTCAAGCTATTGAAAATTTTGGACCAAAATGATAGGCTTAACACAGATATCCGGAAACGCTGTGTGCAGGCGCTCCGGAAGCTCATTTTCTTTTCTCTCTTCTTGTGATGCAAAGCCGGAAGCCGCGCCGCTTATTTAGAAAGCGGTGCGGCTTTTGCACTTTTTCACGACAAACATCAAAGGAGGACGTCATGAAAGCGGAATTGATTTTGAAATCATCCTGTGTTTTTACCGCAGCCGGTGAGCCGCCCTTTGCCGGCTACGTTGCGCTGGGCGGCGGTCATATCCTCGCCGTCGGGCACGGGGAACCGGAGAGCGCGCTGATAAGGGACAACTGCCGCATTCTCGACTGCGGCGACGGCACGATCTGTCCCGGCTTTTTCGACGTGCATTGTTTTTTTACCGGCTATGCTGCGCAGAAGCTCGGTTTGGATGCCGAAAACAGCGCGCAGCAGGACGCCATGCTGCGCGACCGCGAGCGGATCCTGCCGCTGTTTCGCGACTACATGCGCCTGCTCAACAGCCGCGGTGTCACCTCCGTCAAGGAAATGGGCTTTGACGACTTCCACGGCTTTCCCGCGCTGCTGGAAGAGCTGGAGAAAAAGGGCGAGTTGACGCTGCGTGTCAGCTTTATGAGCCAGCCTTTCGACAGGCCGCTCGACCTCGCTTTCGGCAAAGAGATGAGCGCTCGCTTTCACAGCGACTATCTGCGTTTTTCAGGCTATAACCGCATGACCGACGGTTCGATCAGCCAGATGGAGGGCGCTCTCAAACAAGCATACTGCGGTACGGACTGCCTCTGCGCGATCTCCATCGACTGGGACGCTATCGCCGGGGAACTGCGTACGGCGGACGAGAACGGCTTCCGTTTTTCCCTCCACGCGCAGGGAGACGCGGCGATCGCAAAGGTACTGGATCTCTATGAGTGCTGCCGCCGCGACGAAAATGGGCGGCTGATCAACCGTCACAGCATCACGGATCTCGAGTTCAGCGACCCGGAGGATCTTGAGCGCATGGGAGCGCTCGGCGCGATTGCGGAGATCTATCCGCAGATCCAGTCCATCGCTGAGCGGGAGAGCAAGCTGGCCATGATCCGCGAAAAGATCGGCGAAGAGCGCGGCCGCTTTTACTGGAACCGGCGCAAGATGGCCGACAGCGGCGTTCTCCTGAGCTGCGGCACCGATCTCCCGCTGCTGATCGATGACATCCCGGAATCCGTCTATCACGCCGTGGGCGGCTTCTTCCCGGAGGGCGGCGAGCCCTTCAACGGACAGAACACGCTTACCGCCGCCGAACTCCTGACGGCATGGACGCGCGGCGGGGCCTACAACCTTTTTTGTGAAGACAAGCTCGGTACGCTTGAGGCGGGAAAAAAAGCGGATATAACGGTCCTCTCGGGTGATCTTTTCGCAGTGCCGCCGTCCGCGGCGCGCACGTTGCGCGTTGTGCTGACACTGCTTGACGGAGAAGAAGTATACAATGCGATGAGCTGAAGGAGAGGTTTTATGAGCCGTATTACCATGCAGGACGTGGCCGTAATGAGTGTGCAGTATGTTCAGCACAGCTTTGACTACTATCTGGATTCCATGGAGCGCTGCGGTCTTCGCCGGGTCGATCTCTGGGGCGGAGCGCCGCACTACTGCCGACTCGACTACTCCTCCGCGGCCGAGGCCGGCAGCCGCGTTAAAGAGCTGCGGCATCAGATCGAGGATCGGGGGATGCGGGTCGTCATTTACACGCCGGAAACGCTTGGCTATCCCTTCAGCTATTCTGCGCCGGACACGCGGCTGCGAGGGCGCACGGTCGACTTTATGAAGGCCGCCATGGACGACGCGCTTGGCTTCGGCACAAACCGCGTCTTCCTGAACACAGGCTGCCACCCGCGCGATCTGCCGCGCGAAGAGGGCTGGAAACGCACGGTCGAGAGCTTCCGCGCACTTGCTGACGAGGCTGAGGCGCGCGGCGTGCTGCTCGTGCTCGAACAGCTCCAGCCCTATGAGAGCAATCTCGTCATCACGCTCGAGGACGTGTCGCGGATGCTGCGGGATGTGGATTCGCCTGCGCTTCGCGTCTGCGTCGATCTTGTCGCGATGGAGGTGGCCGGGGAACGGCTGGAGGACTATTGCCAGCGTTTTGGAGAGAAGCTGGAATGGGTGCACTATTCCGACAGCCATCACCTGATCCTCGGCGACGGGGATTTCGGCCGTGAGAAGCTGGAGGAGTACGTGCGGATCCTGGAGAAGCACGACTTTGCCAACGGTCTCGATCTCGAGATCAACGACTCGATCTACTGGGAGGATCCGCACGAGTCGATCCGCCGCAGCTGCGAGGTGCTTCGCGACTTCCTGCCGGAAGAGTAGAAAAACGCTTTAGGAGGATGCATGGCACGTTCCCCCCTTTTTTTGCTGCGCGACCGGGGGATGCAGAGACACATTCTGCGTCTGGCCTGGCCCACCATAACAGAGACCGCGCTGCAGACGGTCGTTCAGTATGTGGATACCGCGCAGGTCGGCCAGCTGGGAGCAGCTGCCTCTGCAGCCGTGGGACTGAGCGCCACGACCACCTGGCTTGTTAACGCGCCGCTCTGGGCGGTTTCGACCGGCATTCTGGCCTGTATCTCTCAGGCCAGAGGCGCAGGAGACCGGGAGAGGATGATAAAAGCCGCAGGGCAGGCCAAGCTGCTCGTGTGGATACTCGGCGTCGTGATGACGGTGCTGACGCTGTCGATCAGTCCCCATCTCCCGGACTGGCTCGGGGCGGAGACGGCAATCCGGCGGGACGCGGCGCTGTATTTCGGTATCATCTGCGCGCCCATGCTCTTCCGCGTTTCCGGGATCATCTTTTCCGCTGTCCTGCGTGCCGCGGGAGATACCAAAACGCCGATGTGGATTCATCTGGGGATGAACCTGATGAACATCGTGCTCAACACGCTTCTGATCATGCCGACAAGAGAGATTTCCTTTTTCGGCATAGGGCTGAGGCTTTGGGGCGCGGGCCTCGGCGTTCCCGGCGCGGCGATCGCCACCGCCTCTTCCTTCGTCTTCGGCGGTATCGGAATGTTTCTTGTCGCTTGGCGTGTTGAGGAATGCCGAAGCGCGCGGGCCGTCTATGACCGTGCGGCCATGCGCGCCTGCCTTTCTATCGGCATGCCGCTGGCGGCCGAGCGTATGATCTCCATGTTCGGACAGGTGGTTTTTACGGCGCTGATCGCCCGGCTTGGCATGGTGGCCGTGGCTGCGCATTCGATTGCGATTACCGCCGAGCAGGCATTTTATGTGCCGGGCTACGGCATGCAGACGGCTGCCTCCACGCTGGCGGGCTTTCATTACGGCGCGGGAGATGAAAAGAGGCTGACGGACTATTCCGCCTCGCTTCTTCTGCTGGCGGTTATTCTGATGAGCGCGCTGAGCCTTTTCCTGTTTTTGTTTCCCGCGTTTTTCATGCGCATCTTCACGCCGGATGAGGACGTGATCGCGCTTGGCGCGAGGGTGCTTCGCATTGTCTCGGTGTCCGAACCGTTTTTTGCCGTGGTCATTATTCTCGAGGGTGTCTTCAGTGGGGTGGGTGACGTGCGTGCGCCGCTGCTGTTCTCGCTCTTTTCCATGTGGGGTGTGAGGCTGTGTCTGACAGCGCTGTGCGTGTTCCGACTCGGTCTCGGCCTGGAGGCCGTCTGGTGCTGCATGGTCGCGGACAACCTGACGCGGTTTTTCCTGCTGTTCAGCCGCTTTTGCGGCAGACGCTGGAAACGCGGGCTTCCCATTGCCTCCAACAGTCTGTAGTACAACATAGAAAGGAAGATTATCATCATGCTCTGGACTGAAGAACTCTTCGGCGTCAAAAAACCCATCCTTGCAATGCTGCATCTCGACGCGCTCCCGGGAGATCCGCGTTTTCGCAGGGGCACTCCGCTCGGCGAGATCGTGGAGCACGCCCGCGCGGATCTGCACGCCCTGCAGGACGGGGGCGTGGACGGGATCATCTTCTCTAACGAGTTCAGCTTTCCCTATCAGCGCAAAATGGACATGGTCACGCCCGCCGCGATGGCCTATATCATTGGTGCGCTGCGCAGCGAGATCCGCGTCCCCTTCGGCGTGGACGCCATCTCCGACGGCGCGGCCTGTCTCGAGCTTGCCGCTGCGGTGGGAGCGCGCTATGTGCGGGGAACCTTCTCCGGCGTCTATGTAGGAGACGGAGGTCTGTACAACAACGACTTCTCCGCCCTGCTGCGCCGCAAGGCCGCCCTGCCGCTCGACGATCTGAAAATGCTGTACTTCATCAATCCCGAATCCGATCGCAATCTGGATACGCGGCCGCTGGCGGATATTGCGGCTTCTACGATGTCCAAGGCCGCCCCGGACGGGCTGTGTATCTCGGCCAACGCGGCGGGCATGGATGTGGACGAGGAGCTGATCGCATCGGTCAAGGCCGCAAATCCCGAGGTCGTCGTCCTGTGCAACACCGGTTGCCGGCCGGACACCATCGTCCGCAAGCTGCAGGCGGGGGACGCGGCCGTCGTGGGGACCTACTTCAAGGAAAACGGTAAGCTGGAAAACAGCCGCCACGAGAATGTCCGTGTCGATATTGAGCGTGTGCGGGAGTTCATGGCAGTGGTTTATCGCTTCCGTGAAACGCTGTGAGGACGGCACGATGGGAAAAGCGTATTTTGTCGGCATCGATACCGGCACCAATTCCAGCAAGGGCGCTCTCATCGACGAGCAGGGCGAGATTCTCGCCCTGCACAGCACGGAGCACAGCATGGAAAATCCCCAGCCCGGTTACTACGAGCATGACGCCGAGCGCGACTGGTGGGGTGATTTCTGTACGATCAGTCGGGAACTGCTGCGCAAGAGCGGCGTGGACGCGAAGGACGTCAAGGCCGTCGGGATCAGCGCGCTCGGCGCAGATTGCGTTCCGGTGGACGAACATTGCCGCCCGCTTCGCAAAGCGATCCTCTACGGCATCGACGCGCGGGCCACGGATGAGATGGCTGAACTGACCGCGCTCTACGGGGAGGAGCAGATCCTGAAATGGTACGGCCGTCCGCTCTGCTCCAGCGACGTGATGCCGAAGATCCTGTGGATCAAGCGCAGGGAGCCGGAGGTCTACGCCAGGACGCACAAGTTTCTCACGGGATCGAGCTACATTACCGCCAAGCTGACAGGCCGCTATGTCGTGGACCGTTTTCTCGGCCTGGCCAGCTTCAATCCGCTGTATGATCCGCAGACACGCAAGCCGGTTCCGGAGTACTGCGCGCCGGTCTGCCGACCGGACCAGCTTGCCGAAATCCTCGAGGCGGCGGAGGTCGCAGGCACCGTGACGGCCGAGGCCGCCGCCGAGACGGGGCTTGCCGAGGGGACGCCGGTCATCACCGGAACGGACGATTCGGGCGCCGAGGCGATCAGCTGCGGCGTCGTGGAGAGCGGGAAAATGATGCTGCAGCTGGGCTCGTCAGTCTACATGATCCTCGGCACAGACAGCCTGATCGACGACGAGCGGCTCTGGCGCGAGGAGTTCATCGTCCCCGGCTTATGCGATATCTCGGCCGGAACCAACACGGCGGGCAGCCTGACCAAATGGTTCCGCGACGAGCTGTTTCCGGACGCCCTTGCCGCCGAGCGCGCGGGCGGAGAAAACGCCTATCAGCGCATGTTGGAGGGCGTTGCGGAGATCCCGCCCGGCAGCGAGGGGCTGATCACGCTGCCCTACTTTGCCGGGGAGCGGACGCCGATCAACGACCCCGACGCCCGCGGCGTGCTCTTCGGCCTGACGCTGCAGCATACGCGTGCGCATCTCTACCGCAGCGCGCTGGAGGCGGTCGGCTATTCCGTCAATCAGCAGATCCGCATCATGGAGTCGCACCCCGAGACGCGTATCGACCGGATCATCGCCGTAGGCGGCGGCGCGCAGAATCCGCTGTGGATGCAGATCATCGCCGATATTCTCGGCAAGGAGATCGTAACGCCGCAAGTGACGGTCGGCGCCTGCTACGGCGATGCGCTGATGGCGGCGCTGGGCGTCTCTTTTCCGGGCTTTGAGAACTATGCCGCGCTGACGCGCTATGTCCGCGCCGGCAGGACTTATACGCCCGATCCGA
>CAMJQX010000028.1 GCA_946408145.1 uncultured Clostridia bacterium | reverse complement strand
GCGAAGATCGCCAGCTCCAGATAGCCCGCGCCGCAGACGAGGCCGATGATGCCCACGGTCCAGAGACCGGCGGCGGTGGTCAGGCCCTTGACGCGGCGGCGCTTGGTGACGATGATCGTGCCGGCGCCGATGAAGGAGATGCCGGTGATGACCTGCGCGCCGAGGCGGGAGATATCGGTGTACAGGTGCATGATCTGATAAAGATAGAGGTTCGTAAGGATCGTCATGGAGGCGCCGACGCAGATCAGGATATGCGTGCGGAAGCCGGCGGGACGGCGCTTGAGCTCTCGCTCGACGCCGATCAGGCCGCCGCAGACCGCGGCGAGCAGCATGCGCACCGTGATGGCCAGCAGAGTCATTTCTCTGGCAAAGTCAAAGATATGCAGCATCTCTCACACCTCCTCGATCGCGGCCACGCCCCGGAGCGTGCCGATGTCCGCCAGCACCTCGGTATGCCTTCGGTGCTGCGGCAGATGGAGACTGAGAAGCCCCGTCACATAGCTGACGCCGGCCTTCTCCTCCTTACCCATCTCCACGTCGTAGATCCGGATGCTCCCGGATTTCAGGTACTCGACCACGCGGCTCAGATCCTCCACGCTGTCGAGCGCGACGTAGAGGTTCATGTTCAGCGAGCGCTGCAGCAGGCGCTTTTCCAGCAGCGGGAGGAGCAGCATGACGCAGACGATCAGCAGGAAGCCGACCAGCACGCATTCATAGAAGCCCGCCCCGATGGCGAGGCCCATGCAGCCCGCGGCCCAGAGGCAGCAGGCCGTGGTCAGGCCCGTGACCTCCCGGCGCTTCGTGACCAGAATGGTGCCGGTGCCGAGGAAGCCGATGCCGGAGACGACCTGCGCCCCGAGGCGTACCAGATCGGTCCGCGCACCGACGATCTCAAAAGCGTCTTTCCACGCGGTGCGGAGCATCAGGTCCAGATACTGACTCAACATGGTCGTGCAGGCCGCGGCCATCGACACCAGCATGTAGGTGCGAAAGCCGGCCGGCCGGCCGTGCATCTCCCGGTCCAGTCCCAGGAAGCCGCCGACCAGCGTCGCCAGCGCGACGCGAAAGCACATGGAACAGAAGTTAAGCTCGCGAAGGTACGGAAGTACTGCGCCCATAACGCATCTCTCCTTCACTTCATTTTCCGTTTTATGAACGCGGAAACAGCCGCTTCAGCAGAGGCGGCAGCTCCGAGAGCGCACGGATCTCATAATCCGGCACGATGTCCGCCCGGGCAGGGCGCTGTCTGGCGTTGTACCAGCAGCTGCGCACACCCGCGTTGATCGCGCCGCGGATATCGGAGGTCAGGCTGTCCCCCACGAGGATCGCCCGGGCCGGGTCGAAGTCCGGGATGCGGGCAAAGCAGCGGTCGAAGAAGGCCCGCTGCGGCTTATCCGCGCCGAGCTCCTCCGAGATGAAGATCTGTTCGAAATACGATCCGATCCCGGCGGAGCGGATACGCGCCTCCTGCACGGCGGCCGCGCCGTTGGAGACGATGAACAGGCGATAGTCTCCCATCAGCTCCTTCAGCAGCTCCTCAGCCCCGGGCATGAACCAGTGGCCGATACAGAGCTCGTTTTCATAGCGCTTCGTCGCCTCGGCCGCGTCGGCCTGAAGGCCGTATTCCTCAAACAGCAGCTCGTAGCGGCGCACCTGGACCTGCTCGCGCGTCAGCACGCCCGCCTCCAAAAGCTCCCACTGGCTGCGGTTGATCACATTGTAGCGCGCGATCAGGGCGTCGTCGGCCGGGATACCGAGCGCGGCGAAGGTCCGTCGCAGCGCGGCGGCCTCCGCGGTCTGGAAGTCGAGGATCGTGTCGTCGATGTCCAGCAGGACGAAGGCTCTCGGGTCGCTCACAGCGTCAGCTCCTTGATCGCCTCGCTCACGCGCTCGAAACGGGAGCCGCGGCTGGCCTTGACCAGGATCGCGTCCCCCCTGCGCAGGAGCGTGGGCAGAGCCTCGATCAGCGCCTCCGCGCTCTCAAAGCAGCGGCCCTTTTCCCCCGCTCCGGCGGCGAGGTCGGCGCCGTATTCCCCGCTCGTCAGGACCGCGTCCACGCCGCGCTCGGCGGCGTAGCGGCCGACGTCGAAGTGCATGGCCGGGGAATCCTCCCCCAGCTCGCGCATGTCGCCGAGGATGCAGACGTGCCGCCCCGGCAGGGTCAGCAGCGAATCCACCCCGCACTTGACAGAGTCGGGGTTTGCGTTGTAACTGTCGTCCACGAGCGTGACGCTGCCGGTTTCACACACGGCGGCGCGACGGCCGACGAGCTCGAAGGCGCGGATACCCGCGGCGATCTCCTCATCGCTCAGGCCCTGCAGGACGCCGACGGCAGCCCCCTCCAGCGCGGCGTAGACCATGTGCCGTCCGAAGGCGGGGATCTCCGCCTCGATGCTCCGGCTCATGCCCGCGATCGTGCAGCGCGTGCACTCCGCATCCTGCCGGACGTCCTGCGCGCGCAGCATGTTATCCTCGCCGAGGCCGACGGTCAGCTTGCGCTGGCTGCAGGGGAAGCCGCGCAGCAGCGCGTCGTCCCCGTTGACCACGATCCAGGCGTCGGGCGGCATGTTCTCGAGCATCTCGGTCTTCGCTGCAAGCACGCCCTCGAGGTCGTGCAGGAACTCCAGATGCGCGTGACCGATCACGGTGAACACACCGACGTCAGGTCTCGCGATCCGGCTGAGCGTGCGCATCTCGCCGAAGCCGGAGATGCCCATCTCGACCACTGCGATCTCGTGCTGCCGCGTGATGCGCGAGACGGTCATCGGCACGCCGATCTGGTTGTTCAGATTGCCCTCCGTCTTGAGGACGGAGAAGCGCCGCGACAGGATCGCGGCGATCATCTCCTTGGCGGAGGTCTTGCCGACGCTGCCGGTGATGCCGATCACGGGCAGCGAGAGCGTTGCCCGGTAGGCCTCCGCGATCTTTTCCAGCGCCCGCTGCACGTCGTCCGTCAGCAGCACCGGCCCCGTCACGCCCTCCGGCAGCCGCTCTGCGAGACAGCAGGCCGCGCCCTTTTCCAGCGCCGAGGCGATATAGTCGTGCCCGTCCGTGTGCTCGCCCTTGTAGGCAGCGAAGAGATCGCCCGGCTGCACGGCCCGGCTGTCGATGATCACGCGGCCGAGCTGCGCGTTTCTGTTTTCGACGCCGCAGAGACGGCCTCCGCAGGCCGCCGCGGCGCGTTCGATCGTCATACCGTCCATAGTCTTCCGCCTCACTTTATTAAAAGTATCATATCATAACAGAACACAATATGCAAGAAAGGACGCGGAAAGGACGGCATCCGGGCTGTATCCGCAAATTTGCAAAAAAGGCGTGCAATCCGGCGGAGAGTGTGCTATACTGGTTTAGTTAGTCCATGAAACGAGGAAAACGATATGAATTATGTTGTGGTGGATCTGGAGTGGAACCAGGCCATGAGCTCCAAATCCTCCGTTTTCAATAAACTGCCCATCCATCTGCGCGGGGAGATCATCGAGATCGGCGCCGTGAAGCTGGATGCGGACATGCGTCCCACCGAGGAGTTCACGATCGACGTCAAGCCCGTCTACTTCCGGCGCATGCACTACAAGGTCAAGAAGATCACCGGCTTCGACAAGGATCGCCTGTCTCACGGCGTACCCTTCCCCGAGGCGATGGAGCGCTTCCGCGCCTGGTGCGGAGACGGCGTCACCTTCCTGACCTGGGGCTGCGACGACCAGGGGATCTTTGAGCAGAACATCATCATCCACGACCTGGACTGGGACTGGATCGCCGGCTGGATCAATCTGCAGCTCATCTACAACCTGCAGACCGGCGGGGACAAGAACCAGAAGTCTCTCGCCAGCGCCATGGAGCATTTTGAGATCGAGCAGACCCGCATCGCGCACGATGCGCTGGGCGACGCCTACAACACCGCGCTGGTCAGCACCCACCTCGACATGAAGGAGGGCCTGCGTATGTACCCGGACGCGGCGCGCATCCTCGCCTCGCGCATGCCCAACTACAAGCCCCCGACGGAGAACAGCGGGCCTGACGCTCTGGTCCATGAGAGCTTTGACGGTTTTGAGAGCAAGGCCGCGGCCTTCCTCGACGAGCGGCTCAGCTCCCTCGCCTGCCCCCGCTGCGGTCAGGCGCTGGAGGGCACGCGCTGGATCAACCAGGGCGATCAGCGCTATATGAACCTCTTCTCCTGCCCCGAGCACGGCGATCTGCTGGTGCGCGCCCGCTTCCGCAGAGATCAGGATCAGAACACCTGGGCTGTCAATAAGCTGGTCTATGAGGCCGACGACAGCATGCAGGAGTACTATAAGACCAAGTCCGCCCAGTCCCGCCGCCGCGGCCGCGGGCACAGCTCCCGCAAAAACCGCCCCGCGGGGAAGCAGTAAAACCGCGGCAAAGCTCCCGGCCCCGCCTTTGCGAAAAACAAGCGAACCTGAAAAAGCACCCGAAAGACGAGCTTTCGGGTGCTTTTTATACCGTTTTGCGATTGACTTACGCCTTGCGGACCTTGTCGATGTGACGGGTGAGGTCGAGCATCTTGTTGGAGAAGCCCCACTCGTTGTCGTACCAGGCGACGAGCTTGACGAAGTGATCGTTCAGCGCAATGCCGGCCTTGGCGTCGAAGATGGAGGTGTGGGCATCGCTGCGGAAGTCGGAGGAGACGACCTCGTCGTCCACGTACTCCAGAACACCCTTCATGGGGCCTTCGGAGGCGGCCTTCATGGCAGCGCAGATCTCGGCATAGGTGGCGGCCTTCTCGAGACGGAAGGTCACGTCAACAACGGACACGTCCGGAGCGGGGATACGCATGGACATACCGGTGAGCTTGCCGTTGAGCTCGGGGATGACCTTGCCGACAGCCTTGGCAGCGCCGGTGGAGGAGGGGATGATGTTGTTGTAGATGGAGCGGGCGCCGCGCAGATCCTTCTTCTTGGGGAAGCCGTCGACGATCGCCTGGGTGGCGGTGGAGGCGTGGACGGTGGTCATGAGGCCTTCGACAACGCCGAAGTTGTCATTGACAACCTTGGTGATGGGGGCCAGGCAGTTGGTGGTGCAGGAAGCGTTGGAAACGAACTGCATGTCGGGGGTGTACTTGTCGAGGTTGACGCCGCAGACGAACATCGGGGTGTCGTCCTTCGCGGGGCCGGACATGATGACGACCTTGGCGCCGGCATCGATATGAGCCTGAGCCTTGGACTTCTCAAGGTACACGCCGGTGCACTCGAGCACGTACTCGACGCCGAGCTCGCCCCAGGGGATCTGGGTGGCGTCG
The DNA here is from genome assembly GCA_946408145.1 of uncultured Clostridia bacterium. Next base: position 6,452 of record CAMJQX010000028.1, on the reverse strand, counting down.
CGGTAGGCCTTGTCGGACAGGACCTTGACGACCTTGCCGTTGACGGTGACGGTGCTGTCCTCGTCGTTGCCGACGACTTCGCCGTCGAAGCGGCCGTGGACGGAGTCATACTTCACGCAGTAAGCGATGTGGGAAGCGGGATGGCCGGGGGCGTTGATGGCGACGACCTCGATGTCGTCAGACTTGATGGCCGCGCGGAAGGCCAGGGAGCCGATACGGCCGAAACCGTTGATGCCGACTTTGATCATTCGAAATATCCTCCATTTTTAATATAGTGCAAACTTTACCATGACAAAGGTTTCCTCGGAAGCCTCTGCGCTCTCATGAGCGTCTAAATTGTAACATATACTATCTGTAAAAATCAAGATTTCTTTCTATGGAATCTGCCCAAAAAAGTGCCGAAATTTTGAAAGAAAACGGGTATTTTTTCCTGACATTCTTGTGTATTTTGTCGTAGTCTGTTACAATTATCGTACAACTGCTCCGCCGGCGCCGTCCGGCGGGAAGGGAGTGCTCCATGATCCAAAGTCCTCTTGACGTTCTCAGGCTCTCCGGCGAGGCCGCGCTCTGCACGGAAGGCGGCCTGATCCGTTTTGCCAATCAGCCCGCCCGCAGCCTGCTGGGCCGCGACGTGGTCGGTATGAGCGTGCGGGAGCTGTTCGGAAGCGAGCTCGCCTCCGTGCAGGCCCCCGGCTTCATCGCCGATTTTTCTCTCGGCGCGCGGCGCTGCACCGCCCGCTTCTCCCGGCTGGAGAAGGGCTATCTGGTGTTCCTCTCCCGGGAGAGCGACGGAAGCGCGATCCTGAACGATCCGCTGCTGTTCAGCCTGCGCAGCTCCCTGATGAACCTCGGTATCGCAGCCGACAGCCTGCGCGCCTATGCCGAGCAGCATGAGGACCCGGCTCTGCGCAGCAGCACGGCGGCGGTGACCAACTGCTACTACCGCCTCCTGCGGCAGGTGGAGAACGCAGGCCTCGTCCTCGGCATGTTCAAGGGCGAGCTCTGGTTCAACGCATGGCCCTGCGATCTGCAGCGTGTGTGCACCGAGACGGTGGAGGCCGTGCGGGCCTTCTTCCCGCGGGTGGCGTTTGAGCTGGCGGTCGAGGGCGGGACGCGGATCGTCGCAGACCCGGCGCTGTTCAAGGTGATGCTGAGCAATCTGCTGGCAAACTGTCTGGTGCACGCCGAGTGCAGCCTTGTCCGCGTGCGCCTGAGCGAGACGCCGCAGAGCCTGCTGCTGTCCGTGACGGACGATGGGCGCGGCATTCCGCCCGAGCAGCTGCACCGCGCCTTCGAACGCTACCGCTACGATTTCGACCCCGCGCAGATGGGCAGAGGCTCCGGTCTGGGGCTGAGCGCCGCGCGCGGCGTGGCGCAGCTGCACGGCGGCACGCTTCTGATGGAGAGCCGTCCCGGCAGAGGGACGGCGGTGCGCGTGACCATCAGCCGCAGCCTCAGCCCGCACGGGCGGCTGCGCGAGGAGGATGGCGACGAGGGCTTCACCACCCACGATCTGCTGCTCGGTCTGGCCGACTGTCTCCCGGAGGAGGCCTTCACGGAGAAGTATCTGGATTGACCGCGCGATCGTTTTCCTCATCGGCGGCGGATGCCCGGGGCATCCGCCGTTTGTTCACGGCGTGAACGCCGCCGCGATCCAGTCCTCACCGGGCGTCGGGCTCGGCTCCGGCTCGTCCGGGGCGGTGTCGGGCGGCGGCCCGGCCTCCTCCGGCGCTTCGGAGCCGCCGGGGACGACCGTGATGATGTTCGGCCCGGCCGAGGGCTCCGGCGTCGGAACAGGTGTGGGAGCGGGCGTCGGCGCGGGCGCGGCGGCGGGCGGCGTCCAGCGATAGTACCAGCTGCCGCGCAGTCCCTGTGTCCCGGCATAGCCCGCCTCGCCGTAATAGACCAGATCCAGATCCGAGGGCGTGAACTCTTGCCCGGCCGGCGCGAGGCTCTCGTTGAGCATGGTGAGCCACTCCTCCAGCCGCACCACGGCGTAGCTGTAGCCGTGCACGGTGGCGGACGCGGTGGGCAGGGTCTCGAAGCGCAGGCCCTCTTCGCGGCATGCAAGCGCCTGCCTCACGTACCAGATCATGTTCGCCGCCGTCATGTCGGTATCCAGCTCGCCGGCCAGATAGCTTGCCGCTTTCAGCAGATTCGGAACCTTCCCCAGCACGGCGAACTGCTCCACACAGGCGCGCAGGAAGCTCTGCTGCATCTCGATGCGGCCCAGGTCGCCGCTGGGGTAGCCGCTGCGGTAGCGGCACAGCCACATGACCTGCTCCCCGCTGAGGTGCTGCGGCCCCTCGTCCAGATGGATGTGCAGATCCTGCGTGGGGTCGTCGTAATGCATGGCGCGGGGCACGTCGAAATCCACGCCGCCGAGCAGATCCACGGCGGTGATCAGGTCCTTCAGATCCAGAACGGCATAGTTGTCCGGCTCAAACCCGCACAGCATCCGGATGTGCCGCTTGAGCGCGTCGATGCCGTTCCCGCCCTGCAGGCGGTCGGTCCAGTAGACGGCGTTTATTTTGCGCAGCTGCCAGTCGGCGTTGATGAGCGTGTCGCGCGGGATGTTGACCGCATGCAGCGTGTGCGCGGCCGTGTCGAGCCGGCAGAGCAGGATGGTGTCGGTGTTGCCGTTGCCGTCGTCGTTGCCCACCAGCAGCAGGGTATAGACGCCGCCCGGCTCCTCGGACACGGCGGGCGTCGGCTCCGGGGAAGCCTCCTGTGCGGGCGTCTCCGCGGGCGGGGCGAAGCTCTTCGCGCCGAGAGGCGATTCCTCCTCCTCGGACGGACGCTCCCAGATCATGTACACGCTATAGAGCGCGATCAGCACGACGGCCGCCGCCAGCGCGAAGGTCGTCAGAAGACGTATGGATTTGGGTCTTTTGTCGTTCATCATGGCATACCTCTTGTACTCAGTGCGGCTTCTCCGGAGCGGGCGCCCCGCGAAAACGGGAGAGAAGCCTTTCAAAATACTGTATTTTTCACAAAGAAGTATCGCCGCGGCCCTCCACTTTTATACTATTGCATGAAAAAGAAGCGCGCGCTTGACTTTAACACCAAAAAGTGCTAAAGTCTATCCATCCCGATCAAAGGAGATCAGAAGGATGATGCGTCGTTTCGTCAGCTATTACCGCTATTACTTTTTGAAAAAAGAGTAATAGTAGTTTGTGCTGCAAGCAGACGCACCGAAACCGATTCAACAAGCCGCACGAACGACCGTGCGGTTTTTTTGTTGGATAAACGTATTATGGAGGAACAAACATGAAAAAGATTCTTGCTGTTCTCTGCGCGCTGTCCATGATCTTCGCGCTGTGCGCCTGCGGCCAGAGCGCCGCCCCCGCTTCCGCCCCTGCGCCCGCCCCAGAAGCCGCTGCCGAGCCCGCCGCTGAACCCGCCGCCGAAGAGGCCGCTCCCGAAGCCGCCGCCGACAAGGTGTTCAACATCGGCGTCTGCCAGCTCGTCCAGCATCCCGCGCTCGACAAAGCCACCGAGGGCTTTGTGGACGCTCTGACCGAGAAGCTCGGCGACAAGGTCAAGATCAATGTGCAGAACGCCTCCGGCGATTCCGCCACCTGCGCCACCATCGTGGGCACCTTCGTGTCCGACGAGGTCGACCTGATCATGGCCAACGCCACGCCCGCCCTGCAGGCTGCGCAGGCCGCGACCAACAAGATCCCCATCCTGGGCACCTCGATCACCGAGTACGGCGTGGCCCTGGGCCTCGACAACTTCGCCGGCAAGACCGGCATCAACGTCTCCGGCACCTCCGACCTCGCGCCGCTGGACGGCCAGGCCGACGTGCTGCACGAGCTCTTCCCCGACGCCGCGACCGTCGGCATCCTCTACTGCTCGGCCGAGGCCAACTCCAAGTACCAGGTCGAGGCCATCACGCCCTTCCTCGAGGCCCACGGTCTCAAGGTGAACACCTACACCTTCGCCGACTCCAATGACGTGGCCGCCGTCACCGCGACCGCCTGCGACGAAAACGACGTGCTCTACATCCCGACCGACAACACCGCCGCCAACTGCGCCGAGGCCATCAACAACGTGGCCCTGCCCGCCGGCGTGCCCATCGTCTGCGGTGAAGAGAACCTCTGCGCCGGCTGCGGCGTCGCGACCCTCTCCATCTCCTACTACGACATCGGCTTTGCCACCGGTCTGATGGCCTTTGAGATCCTCGCCAACGGCGCCGACGTGTCCGCCATGGAGATCCAGTACGCGCCTCAGTTCACCAAGGAGTTCAACGCCGCCGCCTGCGAGGCGCTGAACATCACTGTCCCCGAGGACTACGTGGCGATCGGCTGATCCCATGGAAAAGAGCCGGGATGTCCCTGACATCCCGGCAGTTTTCAGATTTCGGTTTTCAGATCAGCGGGTTCTGAAAACAGAACACTATTGCAAGGTAGGATAACATCGTGGCTGCATATTTCGCCTCTCTCAACGTTTTGAAGCTGTTCCGGAGCATGCCGGGAGGCATCGCCCAGGGGCTGATCTGGGGTCTGATGGCTCTGGGTCTGTACATCACCTTCCGCCTGCTGGACATCGCCGACCTGACGGTGGACGGCTCCTTCACCACCGGCGGCGCCGTGACCGTCATGCTGGTCCTCGCGGGCTGGCCCGCCTGGGCGGCGCTGATCGTGGCGGTGCTGGCGGGGCTTCTGGCCGGGCTCGCGACGGGGCTTCTGCACACGCGGCTGGGCATCCCCGCGATCCTCGCGGGCATTCTGACCCAGCTGTCGCTGTACTCGATCAACCTGCGCATCATGGGCATGTCGGCCAACAAGGCCGTCAGCGTCGACAAGTACCGCCTGCTGCTCAGCTCGCGGCACATCACGGCCTCCATTCTGACCGGGGCGGTCTTCGCGCTGATCCTCGTGTCGATCTACTATTGGTATTTCGGCACCGAACAGGGCTCCGCGATCCGCGCGACCGGCGACAACCCGGCCATGAGCCGCGCGCAGGGCATCAATGTGGACAGCATGAAGGTGCTGGGCCTCGCCTTCTCCAACGGCGTCGTGGCACTCTCCGGCGGGCTCATGGCTCAGTATCAGGGCTTCGCGGACATCAACATGGGCCGCGGCGCGATCGTGATCGGCCTGGCCGCCGTCATCATCGGCGAGGTCATCGGCGGCGCCCTGCTGCGCAAGTACATCAACTTCTTCGTCACGCTGTGCTTCGTGGTCATCGGCGGCGTGCTGTACTATCTGGTCATCGTGATCGTCCTGTGGCTCAAGCTCAACTCCAACGACCTCAAGCTCTTCACCGCCGTGGTCGTGGCGCTGTTCCTGGCCCTCCCCAATCTGCGCGGGCAGCGCAGGAGCTCCTTTGCGAAGCTGAAGAAGGGAGGCGGACCGGATGCTTGACATTCTCAGCATCAGCAAGACCTTCAATCCCGGCACCATCAACGAGAAGAAGGCGCTCTCCGGCCTGAGCCTGCATCTGGATCCCGGCGACTTCGTCACCGTCATCGGCGGCAACGGCGCGGGCAAGTCCACCCTGCTCAACGCCATCGCGGGCGTCTGGCCCGTCGACGAGGGCAAGATCATCCTCGACGGCACCGACATCACCGCCCTGCCCGAATACAAGCGCGCCTTTCTGATCGGCCGCGTCTTCCAGGACCCGATGATGGGCACCGCCCCGAACATGCAGCTGGAGGAGAACCTGGCCCTCGCCATGCGGCGCGGGCAGAAGCGCGGGCTGCGCTGGGAGCTGACCAGGGGCGAACGCGAGGAGTACTACGAGCGGCTCAAAGCCCTCGGCCTCGGCCTGGAGGATCGTATGAAGGCCAAGGTCGGCCTGCTCTCCGGCGGCCAGCGCCAGGCGCTCACGCTGCTCATGGCCTCCCTGCGCAAGCCGAAGCTCCTGCTGCTCGACGAGCACACCGCCGCGCTGGATCCCGCCACCGCGAAGAAGGTGCTGGAGCTGTCCGACAGCATCGTGCAGGAGAACCAGCTCACCACGCTCATGATCACGCACAACATGTCCGACGCCATCCGGCACGGCAACCGCCTGATCATGATGAACGAGGGCGAGATCATTCTGGACGTGCGCGGCGAGGAGAAGGCGAAGCTGACCAAGCGCGATCTGATGGACAAGTTCACTCAGCTCTCCGGCGTGCAGATGGAAAACGACGCGATGCTGCTGAGCAAGTAAACGTATACGGACCGAGGGTGGGGACAACTCCCCACCCTCGATTTATACTCTTTGAAACAGCAAGCGCCGCCATCGGAAACGGTTCGGCTGCAAACGGCCCATCCGCGGCTTCCTCAAGCGGCGCTTTAAACGTGTCCATACATGGAAAAACCGAGGGCGGGAGATCTCTCCCGCCCTCGGATTATAGATAACCTCAAAGCAAAAAACGATCGTGTTTGCGAGCGGCAGGCTGCGTAATGCGCCCCCCATTCTTTCTTTTCGTCTTGCCGAAAAGAAAGAACGCGCCGCGC